>CAZGUI010000036.1:0-26224 GCA_964528875.1 uncultured Bacteroides sp.
GAGACGTGCCACATGGCCGGCATAGAAGTGTTCTACGAACTCCGTAACAAAGCCCGGTGGATTGCAGGCTCATCGGCCGAGATCGTTGCGCCCGGATTTACAGACCTCTACGCCACCCCTGCGCTGAATGACTTGGTAAAAGGAGACGTAATCGCCTTTATGGATGCAGTCTTTGCACACGTGGATGCTCAAACAGGAGTCTACCACTCGGCCACCCTCTCCCTGGTGGAAACGGCAGGACTGCCCGCTTTAGCCTCTTTTATTCGGGAGCATTGCGATTTAACCCTCCCCATTGCCCCACAGCAAGTGCAGGGCTTTGACCGGTACGGACAGTCGCTATTCTTCGATTTTGAAGATTACTATGCACGCTTGCTAGCCACAGCAGCAGAGAAGCAAACACTCAAAGAGCTACTGAATCAAACCGTGATTTGGAAAAAAGCAACCCCCCACTTTATGCAAGGGTACAAAGGATTTGCCATTAATCATCACAGTGGGATGACCTGCTACATACCCCAAGCCTCTTACAGTAGATTAAACAAAGCCTATCTGAACCTGCAATGGTCAAAAGATGTGGCACCATAATCCGAATAGATAAATAGATAGATAGATAGATAGATAGATAAAAACAACCCAACAGCCAGTGTACATAAAAAAATGAAACAGAAACCTCACTCACCAATGAACACATTAAAACCACTCCCTATTCCCCTGTCGCAACTACTGCTAAGCATTGTCCTACTGCTAGTAACAGGCGGGCTGATGTCCTGCAAGGAACCGGGAGAGAACGGTTCCGGACAAACAACGGAGTTAGTGAATACAGACCCTGCATTTAAGATGGTAGAGATTCCCACCCTGCTGGTTGATGCAGAGAGCCGTGCGGCCTATCTGGTGAGCCACTACTGGGATCATTTTGATTTTTCCGATACCACATACATCCATCTGCCAGAGATCACCGAGCAGGCTTTTGCCAATTACCTAAGTATTCTGCCCCATGCGGAGCCATTGATAGCCACTACTTCCATAAAACAGATGCTGCAAAGAGCCGCAACCGAAGATTCGAGTGGGCAGTTTTATGCCTACCTGTTGGATCGATGCAAAGCCTATCTGGCCGACCCCAACTCGCCCTTGCGTAACGAGGAGTTCTACATTCCGGTGCTGGAGTTTATACTGAACGACTCCCTCAGCGATGAAACGACCCGGGCGAATGCGACGTACGACTTAACGTTGCTACTGAAAAACCGGGTAGGAACCAAGGCAACTAACTTTACCTATGCCACTGCAACGCAACGCGGCAAGCTATGGAATATCCGTAGTACCTATACGCTGATTTACTTCTACAATCCCGACTGTCACGCATGCGAGGAGGCAACTGCCTACATACATCACTCTCCGGTGATGACGCACCTGTTGACAAACAATCAGCTAACTATTTTAGCCGTTTATCCAGACGAAGATTTGTCGGTATGGAAAGAACATCAGGAAAATCTGCCTGCCGAATGGATGAATGCATACGACCCCTTGCAACAACTCAACACTAAACAGCTGTACGACCTCAAGGCAATGCCTACGCTTTACCTTTTGGATAGTCAAAAGCAGATACTCTTAAAAGATGCTACACCAGAACAAGTAGAATTATATTTCAATCAACAGATAATACAGTAACCTATAACAGAGAATAAATAAAAAACAAATAATACCTTTTTGAGGATGATGAAAGAAAGTAAAAATAGAAGCAGTAAGTTAAAGCTGCTGCTCTTGGTTTTTGTACTAGCGATGAGCTTTAATCAGGCAAAGGCTCAGTTCTACTCCATCAAGACTGATGCCGTGGGATGGGCCACAGGAACCTTTAATATAGAAGTCGGGATGACACTCTCCTATCAGTGGAGTTTGCACGTGCCTGCCTATTACAATCCCTGGACCTTTACCGATAATAAAAAAATTAAAAACATCTCCTTCCTACCGGGGGTACGCTACTGGTTGAAAGAAACCTACGGATCGGGTTTCTTCTTTGGAGGAAATGCCGTAATTAGCCGCTTTAACTTTGGGGGCATTTTTGGTAATAAATTCCGTTACGACGGTGTGGCCTTTGGAGGAGGACTATCGGCCGGGTACAGCATTCCCATTCATAAACAGTGGAACCTGGACTTTGAACTGGGAGGAGCTGTGGTATGGAGCCGATGGGACAAATACCCCTGCGTACGCTGTGGAGCCAGACTAAAAGAGGACAGTGGGGTACGGATCATACCCGATAAGTTAGCGGTAAGTATCATTTATTTATTTTGATAAGTATGGAATCAATGAAGCAAAAGAGTACAAAACAAGATATAAAAACAACCCCCAATAAAAGAGACTATGGATTAAGAGCTCTTGGCCGCTTGTTGCCAATGGTTCTGCTAGTGGGTAGTCTGCTTTTATCGTGTAAAAACAAAGAGTTTCTAACGAAGAGTCTCTTTATGCAGTCAAGGCGTGCCAACCTGGAGTTCCCGGAAAATAAGGCAGATTCCACAGGTAAAGCAATTCTATCCGAATCGGTGAGCTATGAACACGAAGACAATGTATCCAAGGTAATCTCTCTGGAAGACTCGGTACGCAACGAAGGACAAAGAAGTCTGGACGAAATACAACACCTGCCTCAAGTGAGTGTAGTGGCCAAGCTGAAACAAAAATTCACGCCCGAACGCAACGGTCGGATTACGGTAGATTTTGTGGTACATGTACCCAAAGAGCTCCTATCGGCCGACTGGCGCATGCAGCTTTTTCCCAAGTTGATGCATAACGACTCCATTGTACCTCTAGGTGCATTGAACTTGAAAGGGGCCAACTTCCTGGCTAAACAGCAAGCAGACTCGCTGGCTTATGGTCTATACGAGGGGTCCATCATTGGAAAGGATGAATACGACCGCCTGTTTCTGGATCGGAAAGGCATTGCCAAGGATATGCGTAAACGTCAACTGTTTTACTGGCAGATTTACAAAAAGGAACATCAGAAAGTGATGGCTTACTACCGATGGAAAAACAAATTGCAAACACGATACGACCGATACAATCGACAAATGGAAGGTTGGCGTGCTAACCTCTACCATAAATACATGCGCGATGCTCAATTCGAAAGTGTGAAACTCCTGGTGGCAGGTGTAGATACCGTAGGTATGGAGGCCAAGCACACGCATCGCTTTGACAAACGTGCTAAGACCTGGCCACAATATAACCTGTTCCGTGAAATTCAAGAGAGGAATGTACCTCGCAAGTACAAGAATTTCTTTCATAAGGAACCCGACCCGTTAAACTTATCGAACTACAGCACAACGGAAAAAGACTCTATAGAAATTGCCAAACACCGGTACTTTCTTGACCAAATTGCCGAAAATGAAGCGAAAGATAAAAACCGGGAAGAGGTAAGGAAACGGATGATTCCTTTCCCTTTTGAAACGGAAATGCGACTAAACGAACTGGTAGATACCGAAAAGGATTTTGTCTATTATTACAGTCATACCTATCCGGTAACTCCCGGACTAAAGACCATCCGTATTGCTATGGACGGAAAGATTATTGCCACAGACCAGAGCAGCTACACGCTTCCACAAGCCGATACGCTGAATTATATGATTTCGTCACTGGTACAGTTGGCCGATACGTCGCTCATTATACAAAAGACAACTGTCTATCGCAATCTATACGACAACATAACCATCTATCCACAGTTTGAACCCAATAAATCGGCTTTTCAAATTGCTTTCACCAACGACGGTTACAACAACCAGCAAGAGATAAACAAACTGATGAGCCGTTATCGACAATTAACGGTGGAGAGAGGATTGCAAATGGATTCATTGACCGTTACCTCGTGGGCCTCTCTGGATGGTACAGCCAGCACCAACTACAACCTCAGTCAAAAGAAAGCGGAAGCCGTAGTGACCTATTTAAAAAGTAGTTATCCCACCGAGTGGGGACGTAACACCATTCGCATCATCCCCCGAGGGGAAGACTGGCAAGGCTTTATTAAAGAGGTGAGAAAACGAGAAGACATTGTGAACCGAGGAGCCATAGCCGCCAAGGCACAGAAGTCAACCGATCCGGATAAAACCGAACAGGAAATTCGCTGGCAGTACAAAAACGATTACCGCATCATCCGTAAGGAGGTGTATCCTAAACTACGACGTATGGATGTTAACTTCTACCTGAGTCGCCCGGGCATGACGGCACAAGATACCGTTCAATATGCAGCCAAAGAGGGCTACGAAGAGGGATTACGTTTGCTGATGAACAGAGAGTACGACAAAGCATTGGAGATTCTACAACAATACCCCGACTACAATACGGCTCTCTGCCTAGCTTGTCTGGGATACAACGGCAGAGCATACGACATCCTGATGCAGTCAAAACAAAATGGAAATACCGAATACCTGCTTGCCATAGTAACTTATCGTATGGGCTATGGAGAAACCGCCGTACAACACTTGTTAAAAGCGGTGGAACTGGATGAGCAAAAAGGGTATCGCTGGCCACTGGATTCCGAAATGATTAACTTGGTAAAAAAATACAACCTGGAAGAGAAATTGGAGGAATTAACCAATCGCTTGGATTATATGGATTATGATACGGAATAAAAGCTAAAACAGAAAGGGGGGCTCGTAATGGATCAACTCAAGAAGGTAAAAACAGCCAAAAGAAGAACCCAAAGAAAACACGTGGAACAGAAAATGATAACATTAGCCGACATAGAGGAGCTGCTTTCCAACGGCGGTAGTTTGTTAAGTGCCGGTTCGCAGTTTGAAGGCAACATGGAATCGGATTATACCATCCACGTAAATACCAACTTCTATGGTAATATTTTCAGCAGACAGGCCATTGTGATTGGCAGAGCCGCTTTGGTTAAAGGAGACTTTGAGGCGCCCTTAATTGTGGTATTTGGTGAAGTACATGGCGCATTGTATGCGCAAAAAATCATTCTTCAGGACGGAGCCAAGATAAAGGGTGAATTACATTGCGATGAGCTGCTACAATCGTGTATGGAGTAGAAAGGCTGGGATAGACAGGATGAACTGAATACGCACGCGCCTACCCCCTACCGGAGAACCAAGACCAATCATAGTGAGAATAAAATTCCAAAACAAAGATAAAAACCAAAACATAAAAAGAAACAGCCCATGAATAGACCCTAAATGACAAGAGGCAACTCAAACAGAATGAATAGATTACTGAATAAATGAATAATAATCATGCAACACAGAACGAAATACAAATGAAGTTTTATATCTTTGTTTATATTTGAAACGCTTTAACAAAGCGAGTAAGAAAGAAAAAGTAATCTAAATGAACTGGAAAGTAAACAAAAGAACATTGATTATTTATGCAGGAATCGTATGGTTCTTGGCGGGAGTTAATGTTTTTCACACAGGAGTAGTTACCTGGCTCACACATCATAAAAATGTAGTGCTGGAACTGGCATTAGCCTTGTTGATATTTCTCATCTTTTTCTTTTTAATTTTCAAACCGTTAGTTTGGAAAAACATACATCGAATAACCGAAAAAGACGACCAAAATCATCCCCTTTCATTTTTCAATACGAAAAGCTGGATTACGCTAGCGTGTATGATGACTTTTGGTATTTTAGGAAGGCGACTAAACCTTTTCCCTGTCGGATTTATCTTATATTTCTATACCGGCTTAGCCACTGCTCTGATGGGTGCTGGAGTGCTTTATTTATATACAGGATTATGCAAAACACAAATAATGAATCAGAATAGAGACAAACAGCTAAAACGAGAATGAATAAATAGCCTGTTTTCTGTTATTTGTCAGAAAACACCCCATCCTCTGGATAAAATCCCGTAATTTAGTATACTAAACAACTAAAGTTATTTTAATTACGCTAAATTGTTTCCTTTTATAGTAGTAAATTTATAAATTTGAGACTGTTATGAAAAACAGTAAAAAAAATAAAACCATAACTCTTATCCTCACACTAATTGCTATCTGTTTAGTAAACATCGCCTGTGGCGAGGACAGAAGAGAAGAATATCACGAACAAACTAAAGTTGATCGGTGGATAGAGAAAACTATGGACCAGCACTACTATTGGGAAATAACTAAACCGGATAAACAGAGAAACTACTTTTCTCCTCCTGAAGAATTCTTTAAAGGTTTATTAAGTAAAGAGGATGGCAAGAGTGGTTATCATTATTCGTATATAGAGAGCTTAACCTCGCCACAAACGAGATCCATTCAAAACACCTCCTACTCCTATGGATTTGAGTTTGGATATCTGCCCAATCTAATGGTAGATAAAGAGACCCAAAAAGGAAAGACAGGCATATTGGTATTCTATACTGTTGAAAATAGTCCAGCCCATGAAGCCGGACTACAACGAGGTGACTGGATTGTGGGAATAAATAACCAAGACGTTACGGATGAGAGTATAAACACACTATTTGAGGGTGGACCGGCTTTGGATCTACAATTGGCAACCTATCAAGAAGGGAAAGACAATAACAGCGGCCAATGGATTTTATCGAAAGAGATTCATTTACCCGGTGCTCGTACGATAGAAGATCATCCGCTGCATACCTCCAAAATACTCAACGTGGAGGGAAAGAAAGTAGGCTACATCTTATACAATCACTTCACTACGGGTAGAGAAGAGATAGAAGACGATACCTCATACGACGACGCCATACGTCAACTTTCACGAGAGTTCAAGGGAGCAGGAGTTGAAGATGTGGTATTGGATTTACGTTACAACAACGGAGGTATAATTAGTTCAGCGGCTTTATTCTGTGAGATTTTAGCTCCTGCATCGACCAAAGGAGAAACAATGTATTCTTTAGAATTCAATGATAAATACAATCCCTCATGGATAGAATACACATTTGACCCACATTTCTTAGGCGATGGAGTGAATCTGGACTTGAGAAACCTCTATGTATTAACTAGCAGTCGTACAGCCTCAGCGTCGGAGTTAATTATAAACTCCTTAGCTCCTTATATGAAGGTGGTAATTATTGGAGACCAGACAGAAGGTAAAAATGTAGGTTCTAGATCCTTTACCGATGATGAAAAGTTGTGGACGTTACATCCTATTGTTTGTAAAATATACAATAAAGACAAAGAATCGGAGTATAAAAACGGCTTTACTCCTGACATTTCATCGGGTGAGATTGACGACACCTACCAATTAGAAGAGTTAGGAAATCCTAACGAACTGCTATTAAACATTGCCTTGTCAGAAATTACAGGTCGCACCCCCACGGAGAAAGCGAAGACGAGAACCAGAGCTTTGAAAACAGATATCAAATTCTCATCTACATCCATTGATAGGAAAAGTACTCCTGTACTATTAAATAATTAACCGGTATTCTAAAACTACTATAATCAAAAACAACTATGAACAATAAAAATAGAGACTCATAACAATGAAAGTATTATATCTAACCGAACACCTCTCTTGCACTAATTACTTATCTAATACTCTCAATGGGTTTAATCGTTATACATTAAAGGCGAACGAATCCTTTACTCTACAAGAAAAAAACCTCAACTTCCTATTTTTCATAAAATCAGGAAGACTGGATATTAATTCGTGTGAGTATGAAAGTAAAATATATGAAGGTGATCATATGTTTTTTCTCCCTAAGGGGAACAAAATACAGGGAAAAGCACTAACCGATGTTCAATTTACTTTGGTAACCTTTGAAAGACATATTAACTTATGCGACAAAGGTATGCTTGAAGCTTTATACAACAAACAAAAACCTACGGAAGAGAAGAACTATGAAGCACTTCCTCTACGAACAGGTATAAAAAGTGTGTTGAAGAGTGTAGACTATTATCTAGATAATAAGCTCTCTTGTAAACATTTACATTTACTAAAGCTACAAGAGGTGTTTTTTATTCTACGTGCGGAATATAAGAAAAAAGAACTAGTGGAATTTTTCAAGCCTATGCTTGACAAAGCAGTCAGCTTCAAAGATTTTGTTTTGGCCAACTATGAGAACTTTAAGACAGTGGAAGAATTAGCCGATCTGTACGGATGTTCTCAACGTACATTTAACCGATACTTCCAGAATACCTTTAGTGATTCTCCTTATAACTGGATGATCAAACAAAAGACACAAAAAGTGGAAGAGTTATTAACAACAACAAAAACTCCCTTTAAAACAATTATTGAAGATTATAATTTTTCGTCTCCTTCTCATTTCTCCACTTTCTGCCGCTCACAATTTGGATATCCTCCACGTGATGTAAGAAAGAGAGCACAAAAAAAGAAAGAGGCTAAGGAAGATTGATTCCTATTATTATCCACTAGCCGGATAAATAAAGGGTGTACTATTAGTCAAGCTAACAGATACACCCTTTATTGTTACCCACAAATCAGATAATTCAAGCCCAGATTATTCAATCTTTGTCTTGACTGTAAAAACCGAGAGTTCTTCTTTTTTAGCGTAGACCGTAACTACAAACTCATACTCCGCCCCTTGTTCTAAACCGCTTTGAATAGCTAGTTGTACATTCTCTTTTTCATAGGGAGTAAGCGCTTTCACTCTACCGGAACCTACCTTTACCTTCTTTTTATCCGTTAGGTATTCCACCTTAACCGTAGCTTCATTCGATGCTACCAGTCCAAAATTCTGAACCTCAACGGTGCATATCCCATTCTTGTTCTTGAGCTCAAAACGAGGGGCGCCAACCGATAATATAGGCTCCATATAACTCACTCCGGGTAATCGCGCATAGCCATACAAAAGAGTTCCATCTTTTCTCTTTCCAATGAGTTTGGGTGCAAACTCGTCCTTAGTGATTCCATTACCTGCACCATTAAAAGTAACAATCAGATCTTTTCCGGAGGCTTCTGTCTTTAAAACACGACAGCCTTTGCCGTAATTTACTTCACTATTAGCACCAAAACGTAAAGAGGTCAGATCGATATCGGTCAGCGGATTAAAGTGTTCCTCCGCCTGAATCTTCACTTGAATGGTTTTCGTTTTACTAGTAATGGGAGTCGTATTTAATACAGTTAATAGTACACCCGGATTTAAGGGGATGGAGATATTCTTTGAACTATGGGTATCATAGGGTTTATCTTCCGGTTTTAAGGTATCGATTACCGCAAAATTAGCCTGTATGGCACGTCCACAATCATCTTGATACATTTTGATGCGTTCATACTTAAACCAATCCTCCACTAAGCCGTCTTTATGCACCGAGATACCTGGAGTATAAGCTTCACCCGGATCGGTAACCCACTTAATTCCATCCTTAGAGCGCAAATAAAAAGCAATACGCCCTAACCAATCGTTTACAATCATATGGTATTGCACGTGATCTTTCCAAACTACGGGGTCTTCAAATCTTCCATCCACATCCGGATAGACTCGTTTATCGGTGATTTGATTGTACTCGGAGAGCCCATCTGCACTAATCCAAACACCTCCCCCTCTGCATATCATTAAATAAGAGCCGTCTTCTCGCTGAGCGAATGTTAAATTAGACAGCCCTTCAATGATTCTGCGATCACGTGGATTAAAATCGAAGGTTCCATATTCCCATTTACCATTTAAATCATCGGCAACATAGCGTCCACCAATGACATAAAGGACATAACGACCGTCTTTTAAGCGAAACACTTCTGGGTTGTGCCCTTTCCCTATTACATTTTTCAACTGATAAGGACCGTTTAGGTTATCGCTTACCGTATTAAACACAATGGAGTTCGACCATTCTCCGTGTCCTTTGGCCGAAGTCTCTAACCAACCGCAAACAAACAAGTGATACTTTCCGTCTTTTCCTTTTTGAATATTACCACCCCAATAGGACCAGATATTATCTTCTATTCCATTATCCACATAACGGGGTTTAACATTCTCCCCACCCCACGTATCAGAAGATAAAACCTTCCCCTCCATAGGTAGAAAGCGATCGATAAAACGAGCACCCTCCACTAAATTATCCCACTCTTGGGGACGAGGACGTTCCACTATTTGAGCAAAGGAAGCACAACTAAATAACCAAACAACCGATAAGAACAGTATTTTCTTCATATCTTTTTTTACATATTCTATTACTAATTAATCGACCACTTTATAGCCTTTCCACCCATAGTATGCACAGAAGATGAAGCAAATCAAAGGTACAACATAAGCTATCTGATAAATGGCCTCATTCAAATGCATAATGTAAGCCGTTAACTGAGGCAAAACCGCATTTCCTACAATAGCCATCACAAGGAATGCCGATCCACTTTTTGTGTTATCGCCTAAGTCGTTTAGAGCCAGCGAGAATTGGGTGGGGTACATAATGGACATAAAGAAGGAGACACCCAACATGGCATACAGTCCAACCGTTCCACCAAAGACCATAATCACACCACATAACACAATATTGGCTAGTGCATAGACCACCAACATATCCTGAGGTCTGTATTTAACCATTAAAAAAGTACCAATCCATCTTCCCACTAAGAAAGCCAGCATATACAACCCAAAAAAGGTAGTGGCTATCCCCTCTGACATACCGGCGTAGGTACAACAATAAACGAGGAATAGACTATTAATAGCCGTTTGTCCCCCATTGTAAAAGAATTGTGCAATGACTCCCCAACGCAGATGTTTTCGCTTGAGTACCTTGAAATCAATCAACTTTTCATTCGTACCCTCTCCTTCTTCGTGATCTCCTTCTTTTATTTTAGGTAAATGAGAGAAAATAAAAATAACCGCTAAGACTAATAAAACAGCAGCTAGTATAAGGTAGGGTAACTTCATGGCATCCGTTTCAAACTGGATATATCCTTCCCAGCCTCCTATATAATCGGTAGGAATCGTATCACGCGTATACTCTTTTCCACTCAACACCAACTTACTAAGAAACATAGCCGCAATAAAAGCCCCTAACCCATTGAACGACTGAGCCAAATTTAATCGACGAGGAGCGGTTTTAGGATCGCCTAACACAGTTACATACGGATTGGCTGCTGTTTCTAAAAAACACATGCCGGTAGCGATAATAAAAAAGATTCCTAAGTAAGCCCAATACTCCTTGATGATGGATGCCGGAAAAAACAACAGACCACCCACAGCGGCCAATATGAGCCCAAAGATTATCCCTGCTTTATAACTATACTTCTTCATAAACATGGCTATAGGGATGGGAAAGATGAAGTAGGCCAACCAATAAGCTGTTTCTGTGAACGAGGCTTCGAAAGTGTTCAACTCGCAGGTTTTCATCAACTGCCTAATCATTGTAGGCAGTAGATTGCTACTGATAGCCCAAATAAAAAACAGACTAAAGATGAGGGCTAATGTAATTTTATATTTATTTCCTTTTTTGTTATTCATAGTACTTTGTGCTATTATTATTCAGACATATTTTTAATGTAAGGCAACTCAATTAAATCTTTTATTTTATAAAATTGTTTGGCATTCTCTCCTAAGAATTTAGCTTTTTCATCCTCAGATAGTAAAGAAGATTTGACTATAAAATCGTAAGACATTCGATACGTGATGGCTGTAATGGTTCGTGGATAATCAGAACCCCACATTAACTTATCCATTCCGACAAGTTCTGCTGCTTCTTTTATGGCAGAGACAGCTCCTTTAAACGGATAAAACTCATCGTTAAACAACCAAGTAATCCCTCCTGACTCAATCATTACATTTTCATATCTAGCCAACTTAGCCTGCTCTTGCCAATTGGGACGGGTAACCATAGCAAAATGGCCAATAGCTATTCTTAACTTGGGATATTCTTGAATAATTTCCAACATCTCTGCAACTTGTAAATCCCCATCAGCCAAATCAATAGACAAAAACACATCCTGCTCTTCCATTAACTTATATACTTTCATCAAAGGTTCTGCTGTTAGAAAAACTCTACCACCCGGTAAAAAGAAACGTTGTGCAGGTATCTTCAGTCCTTGAAAACCTTGTTTCATTAGTTGTTTTGCATGCTCAAGATAATTAGGCTTACGAATATCAAACATACCACAACAGATAAAACGGTTAGGATATTTTTGCTGTACCTCCCATAAATAATCATTTTGAAGACCATCTATATATTCTTGGGTAATTATTGCTGCAGAAACTTGTCCATAATCCATATTAGAGAGAAAGATTTCAGCACTGTTTTTTCCATCCACCATAAATGGGGGAACCATTTGTCGCACTTCACCCATAAATAAAGATCGTCCTCCATCAAGGGTTTCTATTTTCTGCCCATCTACTTCAGTATCTTGATGGAGCCAAAGGTGGGCGTGCGCATCAATAATTTTATAGTCCATATTTTCACTACACTAAAACTCAATTAAGATTCTGAAAATCTTACCAGGATTGGATGCCCATTGTTCCAAAGCCAACTGAGCCTCTTCAGGTTTATAAATTTCGCTAATAAATTCATCCAAAGGACAAGTTCCTCGTTTTAAATATTCCATCACAGCACGAAAATCTGCAGGAAGAGCATTGCGTGATCCTTTTATATCCATCTCTTTTTGAACAAATTGTTTGGTTTCAAAAGCAATGTCTGTTTTAGCATACCCAATACATACGACTCTCCCGGTAAAAGCAACCTCATTAATTGCGGTTTGATAAGTTATAGAACTCCCCACAGCTTCAACAATAACATCCGGTCCCATTTGTTTTGTTATATCTAGTAAACGTTGGTGTACATCTTCTTCTTTAGAGTTAATAGTATAACGAGCACCTAACCTCTTTGCTAATGATAACTTACTATCATCTAAATCCATAGCTATGACTTTAGCCCCACGTAATGAAGCGCGAACAATGGCTCCTAGTCCAATCATTCCACAACCTATAACTAATACCACATCAATATCTGTTACTTCTGCTCTACTGATGGCATGAAAACCGACACTCAGGGGTTCAACTAATGCAAAATCTATAGGGGCAAGTTGTTCTTCATTATCAACGATAACCTTTTGCCACGGAACAACAAGGTATTCACACATCGCTCCGTTGCGCTGGACACCTAAGGTCTGATTAAACTGACAAGCATTAGGACGGCCATTACGACAAGAAGGACAGTAACCACAGCTGGTATAAGGATTAACGGTACAAGCCATGCCTACCATTAAGTTGTTAGGTACACCTTCTGCTACTTCTGCTATAACAGCACCTATTTCATGGCCTGGGATAACAGGTAATTTAACCATAGGGTTCTTTCCTAAATAAGTATTAAGGTCTGATCCACAAAATCCAACATGGGATATTTTAAGCAAAACTTCACCAACCTTTACCTTTGGTTTGTCTTTCTCAACTAAAACTATTTTGCCTTCTTTAGCTATTGTTATTGCTTTCATCATTTATATCATTAACTATTTAACCAAGTGTCTCTGAAACGAGGCTCAATTATTTTTTGTACTTCTGAGAGTAGTTGCTCATCTAAAGCTTCATTAGCCCATTGAATATTTTGTAATACAGCCTCCGAACGTGTAGTGCTGAAAAGAGTAGTAGCAATACGTGGATTAGAAATAGAGTATTTAATAGCTAATTGTTCTATGGGTTTTCCTTGCGACTTACAGTGAAGCATTGCTTTTTTACAGATGTCTTTCAATGGTTGAGGAGCCGGATGCCAATCAGGTGCACCTCTTTCAGTCAACAAGCCCATAGAGAAAGGAGAAGCATTGATCACCCCTATCTCTTTTTCTTCAAAGTAATCCAGATAATCGACTAATGCATCGTCATTTAAGCAGTAATGACAAAACGATAAAACACTTTCTACAGTACCTTTAGGAACCTGATCAATGACATATTTGAAATGCCGTAAGGTTAAATTAGTTATTCCTATATGCTTTACTATTCCTTTTTCTCTCAACTCTACAAGAGCCGGCAACGTTTCTTGACATACTTGATCTAAATCGGCAAATTCTATATCGTGAACATTAATAAGATCGATAGAATCAACAAATAAACGATCTAGACTCTCATAAACACTTTCTTGAGTTTTCTTAGCAGAGTAATCCCATAAGTTTACCCCATCTTTACCGTAACGCCCAACTTTAGTTGATAAATAATACTTCTCTCTAGCTATACTTTTCAGAGCCTTCCCTAAAACCACCTCCGCTTTAAGGTGTCCATAATAAGGAGACACATCAATAAAGTTTATTCCATTATCTACTGCTGTGTGTACAGCTTTAATTCCCTCTTCCTCTTTTAGTGAATGAAAAACTCCTCCTAACGATGAAGCTCCAAAAGAAAGAGTAGATACTTTCATTCCTGTTTTACCAATTTCTCTGTATTCCATTTTGTCAATATTATAGTCTTTATTTTCAAATATAAAAGATAATCTATATCCAATCTTCCCCTAAATCTAAAAACAAGACGCAAAGCTTTGCGTAGATACATAAATTTTAATATTTTTAGACAAATCATTGATTATGAAAAGGAAAAGAGCCGTATCACTGAAAGATTTAGCCAACGAATTGGGAGTCTCTATTTCTACGGTTTCAAGAGCTTTGAAGAATAGTTCTGAAATAAGTGAGGAAATGAAAAGTAAGATTAAGGCTTTAGCCAGAGAAAAAGGTTATCGTCCCAATCCTTTTGCTTTAAGCTTATTAAAAAATGCCCCCCGTATCATTGGAGTCATCGTGCCGGATATCGTTACTCATTACTATTCTTCTATTATAAGTGGCATCAATGATATTGCACGGAAAAATGGCTATTCCACTATTATTACCTCATCGTACGAACAAGATGAACAGGAAAAACAGTGCTTGGAAGACTTAGTTAATTTAAGAGTAGAGGGTATTATAGCCTGTTTGTCACAAAACACAAATACCTTTTCACACTTTGAGGAGTTATATGAGCAAAATGTGCCTTTGGTTTTTTTCGATAGAATATGTTTAAAAAATAAGTTCTCCTCTGTCATAACCAATAATGCAGAATCAGCACAAGAGGCAACTAACCATTTTATAAAAACAGGATCAGAGAGAGTGGCTTTTATTGGAGGACCTAATCATTTAGAGATTGTGAAACAAAGAAAACATGGCTATCTAAATGCCTTACGGGAACATAAAAAACCAATTGAAAAAGAATTGGTTTTTTGCAAAAAAATTGGCTATGAAGCAGGTTATGAAGGAGCTACTCAATTATTGTCACTGAGTAATCCACCCGATGCCATACTGGCTATGACAGATAGTTTGGCCTTTGGAGCGATGAAAGCAATTAAAGACAAAGGATTAAAAATCCCGAAAGATGTTGCGCTTATTGGTTATACAGATGAAGCTCATTCCAATTATGTTGATCCTCCTTTAACTGCAGTTACTCATCAAACATATAAAATGGGAGAAGAAGCTTGTAGACTATTATTACGACGAATCAAGGGAATAAATAGAGTAGAACAGATCATAGTCCCCTGTCTCTTATCGGTGAGAGGCTCTTCTTCTAAGGAGTAGATTTATAACTATCCTTGTAACTTTCTAAAATGAACTTGATAAAAAACAGTCCTTAAATAATATAATGACTAATGCTTCTTCTTAAGTATGAAAAAATCATTATGTTTAGGAATAAACAAACTTATGCTTTAGAACATAAAGATGTGAAAATACACTCTTTTTATTAACCCAATAACTACTTATACTATGGAAAATGACTATATCTATGATGGATTGAATGATGACGAAGGATTAAGGCTTCCTTCCTACATGGCCATTTTTCCGAGATCAAAAAACTATCATTTTTCAGTAAAAGAATTAGAGAAAGACTTGAGAGCCTGTAAAGATTTTACAGCAGTTTCCGTTAAACCTTATGTACCCACAGAAGATGAGGAGAACAATGCTTATCAAGACTTTGAAGTCGAAGCAATAATCAAATACAAAGAGGTTCAATATACTTTTCTTATTTATGCAATCCATGCTAGGCAATTTGATTTATCTACTTTCTCTTTTGCAAATACCATTGATGATGAATCTTTAGATATAGCACAACAACAAGATTTTGCCTTATCTACAAAGATTTTCTTTGATGTGGTGAATCCACTTGAGTCTTTTCTTTTTCAGCTGAAAATCCTAGATGCCATTATGCCACAAGCCAGCTTAGTTGTCGATTTCTCTTCTTACAAACTACTTTCTCCTTTTTGGCTTCAGATGACAGCTGAAACAAACATTCCACCTTCTCCAAACTATCTATACATCATCCACGCAGTCTATGATGAATCGGAGAATGGAGATACTCAATACTGGATGCATACGCACGGACTTCATCGTTGTGGGTCAATGGAGTTAGAAGTAGTAAATATAAAATCTGGAGCACAGCAGATGTACGATCTACTCAATACGACAGCTAATTTATTTATTTGGGATTTCTTTAGGGAAAATGAACCCTTTCAGGTGGGATATGACGGACTGGGTATTCACCTTTGTTGGCAACGCTGGGAAGAAGCATTAAAAACTTTTCCCGAAAACATTCTAGGAGGATTTCAAGATAGAATAGAAGAGGAGGAGGATTACAATGTACATTGTGAGCCATCAGGTATACTTTTTGCTGTAGAAGATGGACACCTTACCTCTCCTGAAATTTATGCCAGCACATTGGCTCAAAATCCTATTTTCTTTATTAAAGAAGAGGAGACCTTCAGAATGAGTGCATTAGCAAAAAAACGTTTTGACCTATTCAAAGAAGCATTTGAAACGTATGGCGAGAAGCAAGTAGAGAAGAAAGGCTTATTGAAAAAACTCTTCAGAAAAGCCGAAGAAGAGACAAAATGGAACTTTCACATCAAGTTGGGATTAATCACCGATGATGCAGAAGATGAAAACGACAGAGAACACTTATGGTTTGATGTTCTGGCCATTGACGATAAGAACAACATAACAGCCAAGTTACTAAACCAGCCTTATTGGATTGAAGGATTAAACGAAAACGACATAAAAACATTTCCTGTGTTCGAGGTGTTGACCGATTGGACCATTGACTCTCCGACCCAAAATTATACACCGGATTCCATTTATATGCTCCGGCAAGATTTTGAATAAGAACAAAAAAGTTAGATATCTTAATAAATAGTGTAATATATGCTTGTATCGACACATTATATCTCTGTGGTATAATAAAAGAAAACAAGTAATCTAACTAATAAATAAACCATAAACATTAATTCAAAAAAAGAGAAAAAAACTCACAACCCAGACAAACCCAAAATAGGTCTAGGACCAAAGGCCGGTCGGTCTAGGAGAGAAGGTGCTTCGGTCTAGGACCGAGGGGGTGTCGGTCCTAGACCGATAAAAGGATGGCTTCTGGCTCTTGTAGCGAGGGTAAATCGAGGGTTGATTTTCTCTTGCTTTTGTCACTAAAAAGCTCGTTTACATACATCAATCCATTCTTGAAAATGAGAGTGTTTTTCCAACTCATCAAGCGATAATTCTATGGCACTGTTAGCACTTCCACAGGCTGGAAAGATGGTATTAAATCGCTTGAGTGATTCATCTAGATAGACTATCACTCCTTCGTTTACGGCAAAGGGACAGACTCCCCCTATGGTATGTCCTATTTTTGCTTCTGTTTCTGCAGCAGGAATCATTTTGGCTTTAGTCTTGAAGAATGCTTTATATTTAGAATTATCAATGCGGGTATCTCCTGCAGTAACAATCAAGATGGATTCCTCCCGAGTTTGCAAAGCCAATGTTTTAGCTATTCGTTCCGGTTCACAACCTAGTGCTTTGGCGGCCAATGCAACGGTAGCACTCGATTCTTCAAACTCCTGAATGCGATGCGCCATACCATACGATTCGAAATATTCTTTTACTCGAACTATTGACATCTGCGTTTATTAAATATAACTCTAGTTTTCATAATAAGCTAAAGAGATAAATATAGTAAAAAAAGAAGAAGGTTATCTTTCATTCTTTACCTTTGTGAGTATGAAGACAACAAATAAAATAGAAATATATAAAGCAGATACCACTTCTTCTCTGCCTCTACCCATTGCTGACGAAGGAATTAGAGCCGGATTTCCCAGTCCTGCTCAAGACTTTATGGATTTATCCATTGACCTAAATCAGGAGCTTGTGAAGCACCCCTCCTCTACTTTTTATGGTCGGGTAAAAGGAGACAGTATGATGGATGCCGGAGTTCACGATGGGGATGTGCTGATTATAGACAAATCGTTAGAGCCTAAAGATGGAGATATGGCCGTTTGTTTTATTGATGGGGAGTTTACCATTAAATACATCAAAATAGAGGAAAAAGTCATATGGTTGGTTCCTGCCAATAAAAATTTTCAGCCTATTAGGGTAACAGAAGATAATAATTTCTTAATTTGGGGTATCGTAACCTATTGTATTACCCGAATCAACAAATAATTCAAAAGATGAAAACAAAACTAATTATTCTTGCCACCACATTGCTAGTACTAACGGCTGTTAGCTGTAAACAGGCAAATAAAGAAACAGTAAAAGAGGAGTTTGAAAACAGTAGTGACAACGAAGCAATTAGGGTCTTTTCTTCTACACTAACTTGGAATAATACTAAGTTTGATATCAATATACAGAACGATACTTTATTTATTCAACCCAGTGGACTTGAAGCTAGTAATGATTCTTTTTTCCATCCTATTCTAGGACAAACTGTAGTAGGCACAGAAATTGTCGACTTAGATGGAGATCAACACGCTGAGATTTTAGTTTTTCTTACCTCGGACGGAAGTGGTAGTTATGGTAATGTCATTGCTTATTCCGTAAACAACGGAAAGTCAATGAGCCAAATAACCTACAATGCGGAAGGAGATAGTGAGGAAATCAAACAGGGTTATATGGGACACGATAGTTTTACCATCCAAGAAAACAAATTACAGCGTTCGTTCCCTATCTATAAAGAAAACGATACAAATGCTAACCCCACAGGAGGGAAACGAACCATTCTTTATAAATTAGAACAAGGACCAAACAGTAAACTCCTAGTGGTAGATCAAATTTCCATGCAAGAGTAACTTTGTTTATGGATATCAGAATAACTAAATAAGTGGCTGAGTAGTTTTTTCTACTCAGGCAATGGATGTTATTCAATAAAAAAAGACAGACAATGGATATAGTAAAAATCACTAAAACAGATGATCCATACTTTGATGAGTTTCTATCTGTTTATTCTAGCAGTTTTCCCATTTTTGAGCAACGAATTAAAGAACAGCATATTTACGCTTTTAATCAGCCGAATTACAACGTCAACTGCTATATAGAAAACAACTCTTTTATTGGTTTTATTGTCTTTTGGGATTTTGACAGTTACATCTACATTGAACACCTAGCTATCCATCCGGATTGTAGAGGACAGAATTACGGCAGTTTACTGTTAACTCAATTCATTGAGCAGAACGAAAAACCAATTATCCTAGAGATAGACCCCTTAGTGGATGATATTTCGGTGAAAAGGTATCATTTCTACATGTACTTAGGATTTATAAAAAACAACCATAAGCACACACATCCTGCCTATCGAGAGGGTTTTCAAGATCACGAGCTCATAATATTGTCGACACAAAAAGTGCTTAGTAAAAAGGAATACGAGCAGTTTTATTCCGATTTAAAAAATATCGTAATGAATAAAATGGAAGCAAAAATAGCTGCGAAGGTACTCTATCGGTAAACTTTAATACTTCAAAAGAAAACAGGAAGAATCAGAGAATAACATATTTCAACAAAAAGACCGATGATTTACATTGAAACTCCTCGATTATTATTACGAGATTGGAAAGAAGTTGATACACCTCTCTTCCAATCAATGAATAGTAACCCTTTAACCATGGAATTCTTCTTGGATACTTTATCAATTGAAGAATCGAATCTTTTTCTGAAAAGAATAAAAAAGGAGTTTTTAGAAAGGAGTTATGGTCTGTATGCTGTAGAGCTCAAAGAATCGGGCAGGTTTATTGGTTATACAGGGTTTCATTATACAGAAATGCAATCCCATTTTGCTCCTTGTGTTGAAATAGGTTGGAGGTATTTACCTGAAGCATGGGGACACGGATATGCCACTGAAGCGACAAAAGCCTGTTTGACTTATGCTAAAGAGAATCTTCCTTTCAAAGAGGTGTACTCGTTTACCTCTTTATTGAATAAACGCTCGGAGAAGGTTATGAAAAGAGTCGGGATGACTCAACTGGAGAATTTTGCCCATCCGGCTGTTCCTGATGGGCATCGACTAAAAGAGCATGTTTTATATAAAATAACATTAGAATAAGGTTTTTAAATTACCCTTTTTTAATAACAGGAATGTGCTGAAAAATGTATGGCTTAATTGATTGTAATAACTTCTATGTTTCGTGTGAGCGGGTATTTAATCCCTCACTGAATAACCGTCCCGTTGTTGTGTTAAGCAATAACGATGGATGTGTTATATCCAGAAGCAATGAAGCCAAAGCATTAGGCATTAAAATGGGAACACCATTCTTTCAAATCCAAAAGCAAATCAAACAACATCGCATTGCTGTTTACTCCACCAACTTTACGCTCTATGGCGATATGTCTGCCCGAGTGATGTCGGTATTATCCGAATTAGTTCCTTCTATGGAAATCTATTCGGTAGACGAAGCTTTTCTGGATTTATCGGGTATGTTAAATTTAGAAGCTAAAGCACGTCAACTCGTAAAACAGACTACCCAAAGCACAGGAATACCCGTATCACTAGGCATAGCTCCAACCAAGACTTTGGCAAAAATAGCTAATCACTTTGCTAAAAAATATCAAGGTTACCAGCAGGTTTGTATTATCAATTCCGAAGATAAACGAGTCAAAGCATTAGAATTAACCCCTATAGGAGAAGTTTGGGGTATAGGGCGAAATCACAAACGAACATTGGAATATGCAGGTATAAAAACAGCTTATGATTTCACGCAAAAAAGCAGATCCTGGGTGAAACGAAAAATGACCGTTACAGGAGAACGCACGTGGATGGAACTTCAAGGTTATCCTTGTATGACTGCAGACGACTTAAACACCGACAGAAAACAGATTTGCACTTCTCGCAGTTTTGGACAACCCATTACGACTTATCAAACCCTCTTGGAATCAGTAGCAACTCTCGCTTCTCAGTGTGTTGAAAAATTAAGAAAACAGAAATCAGCAACAAAAGCCATTTATCTGTTCATACAAACCAGCCGTTTTAGTGACGATGTATATAAGTTATCTAAATTGATTCCCCTCTCTTTCTATACTTCCGATTTAATGGAAATAACGGACTTTTGTAGGAAAGCATTGAATGCCATTTACATAAAAAATTTGGACTATAAACGTGCAGGGGTCATTCTTTTGGATTTATGCTCCGACACAGAGGTAATGCAAGATTTATTTGACCCCATAGACAGAGAAAAACAAGCCAGATTATCGAATGCCATTGATTATATTACCTTAAAAAATGGCAGAGAAGCTATAAAGACAGCTATCCAAGGAGAGGGTTATCGAGCAAATATCCGACAAGAGCATCTGTCCAAACGATACACTACTAATCTGAATGATATTATAGAAATTAAAGTTTAATCTTGACAAAAAGAAAAAGCCAACATCAGTTGGCTTTTATATTTAAGATGGGTTTAACCGAATCTAAAATGACGGCAGTATCTTGAATGGCATCCATTATTTGTTCTTTATCCTTATAGGCCATAGGAGCCTCATCCAGAGTTCTTTTATTCACAGAGGTAGAGTAAACACCCTGCATCTCTTTTTCAAACTCTTCAAGGTTTAGTTTTTTGAACGCTTGATTTCGTCCCAATATTCTACCCGCTCCGTGAGGGGCAGAATAGTTCCAATCGGCATTACTTTTACCCTCACAAATCAAAATACCATCGCGCATATTAAAAGGGATAATCATACGTTCTCCTTCATATGCCCGAATGGCACCTTTACGGATTACCCAATCGCGTGGGTCAATAAAGTTATGCATCGAGTGAATACAATCCACAGCCTCTACCGTACGCAACCCCACAAAGATGGAGTGTGCCATTGCCCGATGATTAAACTCAGCATAGGTTTGAGCTATCACCATATCTAGCAAATAATGATACATATCCTCACCTTGAAGCAAATACTCCTTTTGTCCCACTTTAAATTCCTCATTTAACTCTATCATCTTAAGGGGAATATCCATTTTAGGAAACGTATTTTTAGTAATAGTAGCTAAACGTTGGTGATACTCTTTGGGGAGAGTCTTTGCTACTTTCATCTTTTTTGCGTGATAATTACAAACTTTCAATCCAAAGTTTCGTGACCCGGAATGGAGCGTAAGGTAGTGAGATTTATCGTTAGCTGATTCACCCAACTCAATGAAATGATTTCCTCCTCCGAGTGAACCAATGGAGTTATAAAACACACGCTCGCCCACATTGACCTTTTCACACAATTGACTGATGTAATCTCTATCAATCACAAGGGCTTGTTTATCATCTGAAAAACGTGTATTCCACTGCTTTTGAAATTGTTGCACATTACGAGTAACCGTTTTCAGATACTCATCAATCCACCAATAATCAAAAGTTTTACCTTTGCGAATTTCATGTCCCATAGGTATTGTTTTTCTAATAAGCTTATCTATATAGGGTAGTTCAGACTGCTTGATGCGCTGATTCAACTTATAACTGGTAACCGAACAACCAATATCTACCCCAATATAATTAGGGTTCACCATTGTTGTCATAGGCATGGTGAAACCAATAACAATCCCTTTTCCTATATGCGTATCGGGCATAATACGTACCGGAACGCCTTCTGATATTTCATGATTCAAAACATCTTGAATCAAATCAATGGCTCCTTGCTCTATATCTTCAATAAAAACTTTACAGTCTTTATTGTATTTCCCTTTTAACTCTATTATTTTATTTTTCATAAATTCTTCAATATACAGATATTATATTTTCATCAAGCCTCGTTGCATCAATAAGAGCTTGGATAGTATTCTGTGTGTTTTATTAATGTAATTTGCTCTTCATACAAACCTTTGCAAAGTACATCGAAAGATAACTCATATTCATTGCTTTCCAAATATTCTTGATCCCAATGAACCTATTTAGAGCTTAATCCCAACCTAATTCGCTATTTCAACAGAACAGCTAACCACCATTTTGTTGAAATAGATGGAATGAAACTCATTCTTTTTTGGCTTGCATCATTGAATTTACCTCACCAATCATGAAAGTATGCTTTCCTTTTTCAGCAATCTTCGAGATAGTTTCCATCCATTGAAAGAATCGAATGTTATCATTCTCTTTCATCAACTCCGAAGCATTTTTAAGGGTGCGTGCAGTAGCCACGGCAGTACGTGCATTTTCCAAATCGGATTTTGCTCGAATCTTAGCCTCTAAGTGTTTAGAGAATAGGTCTTGTATGGATTTAGGAAAGGTCAAGTCTTTAACCTCCATCTCTTCTACCTCGACTCCATACCCTTTTATCTGCTCATTGAATACTTCTTTTTTCAATCCATTCAGTTCGGTACGTTTTTCATTCAGCTCTTGACTTTCATAATTAAACAGAATATTCTTCACGTGCAACTGAGCCATAGACCAGATACGCTGTTCTGCTGCGGCTATGATGGAGTAAGCAGGGGCATCCAGCGTAAAATTGCTCAAGAATTTTTCTCCATCCACTATTTTATAAGTCAAAAAGAAAGAAAATCGGAAAGCAATATTATCTTTCGTCAACACCTCTTGATTCGTTATGGTTAAGAACTGACTGGTTACAGGAAGCACAATAAGCTCTAGCTCATCTTTCCAATCCCAAAACTTATAAACCCCGGCTTGTAGTTTACCACTCAATACGTTTTTCTTATACAAATATCCTTCTGTATTTGCTTTCACTTGAAAAGTCTTTTTTAATAAGCTCATAATCATACGTTTTAATTTTGTTTTTACTAGTAAGAAAAACACCAGACCAAAGGGAAATCGAATTAAGTAAAAGATTTATTCTTTCACGGTATCCTTGGATTTACAAGCTTTAGCCTGATTTGAACCGTAGTTCCGTTTTTCTTTTTTTTATACCAGAGTAATAGTCTGTGTGTCAAGTCATGACAGTGCCTATCCAATAGCATCGAGGAGTCGAACCTCTAGAACCTGCCTCTGCAATACCTTGTTTATATTGCAAGTTCATATTTTAAACAAGAGCAGTTATTTCTTTTTATTAATTATGTTACAAAGAAACATAGGGGGTGTGCAATCTTTTTGCGTAGATGAAAAGAATTTCATTATATTTGAAAAAAGGACCTAATGATGAGTCTTAACCAAACATTCATCATTAGGTAATAGTAAAATGTTTCCTAATTTAGGATCAATAGAATACCAATGAACAAAAAAACAGAAAGAACAGAGATTCCTGTAAACAAGATAAAAACACTTTTATTATCGCTTGGCTCTACAGTCTTTGTGTTAACAAGTATCTGGATATTATTCAACGCAACGTTCAGTATGCTAGCAAAAGGCATAGCGCTAGCTGGAGTCTTATTTTTTGGAGCAACATTAATAGTTAGCTTAAAAATATTAATTAGTTATACCACTGGACTTGTAATAGATGAGCAAGGGGTAACTTTCAATACCACAGGATTAAACGTAGGGTTAATAAAATGGGAAGACATTCTATCAATAGAACGAATGAATGTAGCCGGACAACAATTCCTAAATATTCAAGTAAGTAATCCTGAAGAATATATAAGTCGTACAAAAGGCATCAAGCAGAAAACATTAAAAATGAATTATAATATGTATGGCACACCTCTTTCCATTTCAGCTGTCGCTTTGCAAATTAAATTCAACGACTTAGAAAACCTATTAAAAACAGAATTAACAAAATACAATCATGCCTGTAAATCGTAATGCTTTAATTCGCTATAAAACCATAGATACTTGTTTAAGAAACAAATATCGACGTTGGACGCTTCAAGATTTAATTGATGCATGCTCTGATGCACTGTACGAATACGAAGGGATTGATAAAGGTATTAGTAAACGGACGGTGCAAATGGATATCCAAATGATGCGTAGTGAAAAACTGGGGTATAATGCACCCATTGTAGTTTATGACACTAAGTATTATAAATATGAAGATGAAGATTATAGCATTACAGATACTCCCTTAACGGAACAAGACCTCAAAGCCTTATCCGAAGCTGTAGAGGTATTGCAACAATTCAAAGGCTTCTCCTATTTTTCCGAGATGGGAGAAATTGTGAGTCGATTAGAAGATCACGT
Source organism: uncultured Bacteroides sp. (assembly GCA_964528875.1). Classification (GTDB taxonomy): domain Bacteria; phylum Bacteroidota; class Bacteroidia; order Bacteroidales; family Bacteroidaceae; genus Bacteroides_E. The sequence continues at coordinate 25,168 of CAZGUI010000036.1, forward strand.
TACTTCAGCCAAACAAAAGACTCAACCTGTTATAGATTTTGAAAAGAATGAATCACTGAAAGGACTAGATTATCTCGATGTAATCTATCATGCCATCATCAATAAGAAAACCTTAAGCATAAAATATAAATCTTTCAAAGCTCGTTCAGCGAATAACTTTCTTTTTCATCCTTATCTATTAAAAGAATATCGTAATCGCTGGTTTGTTTTTGGAAGACGAAAAACGCAATTGGTTAATTTGGCTTTAGATAGAATACACAAAATAGTGATTGATAAAGAGTGTGAATACTTAGAAAATGACCTTTTTGATCCGGAAACATTTTTCAATGATTTAGTAGGGGTAACCAAAAACAAAGGGATGAAATCGGAAGTAATTCATTTTTGGGTAAATGCACAAAATGCACCTTATGTACAAACGAAGCCTTTTCACAAAAGTCAAAAATTAATAGAAGAAAGAGATGATGGTTCTAAGGTTTTTGAAATACAAGTAGTTATTAATCAAGAGTTACAACGGGAATTCTTTGGATTTGCAGATTCAATTAGGATTCTTTCACCTCAATCATTAGTCGATTTCATGAATAACAAACTGAAGTTTGCAGTAAAAAGATATGAATCTGACACGGAGCTTTCATCAAGTGAAGATTTATAACTCACAAAAAAATACCGATACAAAAGATTAACCATTTGTCATCACATAAGAGTGATTAAAATCCATTTTAACCCGAGTTCGATAAATCTTTATTCTTGATTTACAGGAAAATAAGGCAATAAAGTCATTGTAAATCAAGAACAAACGGCTCACTAGTAAGACCATATGTTTTCTAAAAAAGATTAATCTTTATATTCGCTTAAACACATGGTTTTACTAGTGAGCCTCGTTTGTTCTATTTTAGTGGTTGCTTGGCAAGATTCATTGAAAAGGATATGTAAGAGGTTTTATCGGAAAATATTCTGAGACCTTTGCACGACAACTCCCTCAAAACACACATGTAATTGCTTGACTGTTAGCCTTTTATTTCCTATATTTAGTAATGAAACGAATCAAACTAAATACTCA
>CAZGUI010000037.1:0-23630 GCA_964528875.1 uncultured Bacteroides sp.
CGTAAACTTTTCTTTGTTTCATAAGGATAAAGCTAATAAATTTTATCTCTTAACTGTTTGTCCAAGTAAAGTTAGCAACTCCAACTCTCTATTATTTTATACAAGAAGGCTATTTCTTTAGAAAGTGTAATTGTATTATTTATTTCATCTCCTCAATTTATTTTGGAATTTCCAGAACCTTCAAATTCTATTTTCTCTGCAGGATTAATTACAATAAAAATTCGCATCGCAGAGGGAATTGGAAACTCATTCACTTTGCCATTTTGATTGGTCTTTTTGTGTTGACTTTGAATAATAAAAAATACAGACTATAAATGAAGTATTACATACTAACAATTCATTTATATAGGTGTTCTCTAAAAACAAACCTCACCCCACTCACATGCCTCACAATGAGGGTGTTTGTCGGTCTAGGATCGAAGGGGGTTCAGTCCTAGACAGACCACCCTTATGACCTAGACCTATTTTCAACGAAGAATGGAAAGAGTAATTTTCATCTTAAAGCAGAAAGACTAATGTTTAATTTTGCGAATAATAAAACTCAGCACTTTCAAAAAAACAACTAACCAATAGCAACGATTATTCTTATTTACGTAAGAAAATTCTTTATAAAAAACTATAGTATCTATCTGTATTTCCTTTATTTCTTATCATCATTCAAAAAGAACTTCCATCCCTGATATGCTATTTTTCCCATTTCAATAGCACTTTGTGCATTAAGCTTGGATTTAATATTCTTCCTATACGATTTAACTGTTTCTGTAGTTAAAAACATTTTCTGAGCAGCTTGTTCGTTGGTCAATCCTTTAACTAAATGTCCTAATAGTTCTAGCTCTCTATTTGTTAATCGTATCGGAATCTCTCGTTTGTTGTTAAGTACAGCAAGCGTTTCATCACAAAGAAAAGTCTGTCCGTTAAATACAGACTCAATAGCAACATTAATTTCATCTGAACAAGCACTTTTAAGAATATACCCCGATATTTTATGTTCTAAAAGATAACTGATAATGGAGTACTCACTATGGGTAGTAAGGGCAATGATCTTCATTGTGGGATATTTATTTTTTATCTCCATAAAAAAATCTATTCCGTTACCATCAGGCATTTCAATGTCAAGAAGCAAAATATCAGGTAACTCAAGAGCTAATTGTTTTCTACAATCTTTCAAACGATACGAAATACCACAAACAGTTGCTACCTCCGATTTATTTATCACTTCGGAAAAACCTTCTACCACCATTTTATGGTCATCTGTTATATGTACTTTTATCATAGTAGTTCAATTTCTATTGTAACTTCTGTTCCTTGATCCGAAGAGTCTATATGTATCGTACCATTAAATGTAGCGATACGAGTGCGAATGTTATCTAGGCCTGTGCCTTCTGTTACTTCTTGTGGATTAAATCCTCTTCCATTATCCAATACAGAGAGGGAAACAAAATGCTCTTCCACCAGAAGTTGCACATCAATTTGGGTAGCTCCCGAGTGCTTTACTGCATTGTGTATCAACTCATACGTACAACGATAAAGGGTTATCTCTAAGCGCTCGTCTAAACGGGCATCTTTCCCTTGGTATTGAAAACTAACTCCGGGAATAGCTCGACTAAAATCGGATAAAGAGGTTTTCAATCCGGTACGCATTAAAGACTCAGGCATCATGTGATGCGCAATCCTTCGAAGCTCTTCTATTGATTCCTCCAAAGCATCAGTAGCTTTAGTATAATGCTCTTCCTCTTCTCCTGAAAATGAAGTATTTTTGATTTCTGACAAATTCAGTTTAAGAATGGATAAAAGACCTCCTAAACCATCGTGCAGATCACGAGACAGACGCGAACGTTCAGCCGTTTCACCATCTAAAAGAGCCTGAGTGGCAACTAATTGTTTTTCTTGTTCTAATTGCGTAATTCTTTGTTTATTCAATCTAATGCGATAAAAAAGCACTCCACTCCCTAAAATAACAATCAGCACAACTAAAACTCCCATCCAGGTATAGAAGTGTTTCTCTTTTTCCAACGCCATAATTTGCATTTCTTTCTTTTCTGTTTCGTATTTGACCTCTAAATCCATTAATGCTTTATGTGAGTCTTCTTTTGCATATTGAGACACAAGATCATAAAGGTTAGTTATGTATGTGGCAGCTTTGTTTGTATCACCCAGATAGACATTAGAAAGTGCAATGTTGTGTGTAATATTTGGACGTATTATTTTTGAAGTCGAATCTGTTTCCCAAGCTTTCATTGCTGCATCATTTGCCTCCTGATATTTTTCCTGCGATAGATAAACATTTGAAAGTGTTGTTAATGCACTACAAATATTTCTAGGGTTTTGCGTTTTTTCAGCAAGCTCCAAGCTCTCTTTGGCATATATAAATGCCTGGTCATAATCCTTAACCATTTCTCTATAGACTAAGGCTAGCACCTCAAGAGTTCCTATTTGTAAATATAAAGCTCCGGTAGCACGACTATATTCAAGGGCTTTATGACCATATTCAAGTGTTTTTTCCACATCATTTTTTTCTTTATAGATATAGCTGAGGTAGGTATATGGTAATACTTTACCTCCAACATCGTTTAATTCGTCTGCATATTCTTTTGATTTTTCAAAATAATAAAGAGAACGATCAAAGTTTTTTACACCAAAATAAGCAGAGCCAATGTTTCCGGAGATAGTCATACTCTTTTTTTTATCCTTATTTTTCTCAGCAATGGCTAATGCTTTCACAAAATGCTCTATTGAATTCAAATAATCCGACTGCATAGCATACATTACGCCCATACTTATATACACATCTGTTTCCCGCCTGGAATCATTTCCTTCTTGAGCTAAAGCAAGTGCCTTATCAAAATAAATCAATGCACTATCAAAATTTTGTTTCGTATTATATGCCCTACCTAAATGATCATAGAATAATGAGGTTTTAAGTTTATCCTTTTCTTTTATTGCTAATTCCAAACCTTTTTGAGCATAGGCTATAGCAGCTTTATAGTCGTCTTGTACCAGCTTCTGACAAAGCGCATCATAGATGACATATTTTTTCTCTGCTGTTAACTCTTCTGCTTCTAAAACATTTATTAACGAGTCTACATTTACCTGTCCTTTTATACTGAGTATAACAAAGAGAGGTAACAACAGAAAGAGCATCTTTTTCATAGTTAGCAGTTTTAGAAAGTGATTAAGTTGTTAGTAAGTTAAGTATTTATATGTCAAAAATACTACGTTCTGTCAACAAAAATCACCCCACTAATGGGGTAAACAAAAAGCAGGTTTTGTTAGCTACTCCCCAAAGTGGGGTATCCTACCATTTTTAAATGTCATAACTTTACAAGTACTACAACATTTCATGTTGCAAATAAAAATTCACCTTAATAAAAAACCGAACAAGCAGATTCATAGATATCTGTTGTTACTATGATTAAACACCATTATAAAATAGATTTTAAAACGATAAAACCATTAATGATATGAAGTGCCATATGAAACTTTCAAACAACATTAACAGGAAAAACAGCACTTATTTGGGCAGAACAGAATCATCACAGAGAAGTAGCACAGTATCTAAAAAACTAAGTATAATTACACACAAGTTGACATCACCTCCAAAATAAAATTTGAACACATTTAACTCATCTTTAATTACGGAAGCAAAAACCACCCTTTTGGCATTGAGATAAATTTGTTTTTTTACACAAAACAGACTACTTTTCATAGTTAAATATTTACATGTTTTCTACAATTCTATTTACAAAAAACATTGCAAAATCACGACTTTAGTTAATACAAAATTATGAATCTAATACAAGAGAATCCATACAGAATTATAGGTATAATAGCTAACGCATCGGAAAAAGAGATACAAAAGCAAAAAAGCAAACTGCTTCGGTATGCTAGTATAGGAAAGCAAGCTAAGGGAGAGTTTGATGTGTCATTTTTAGATAAAATAGAAAGAGATGAGAATCAGATTAAAATGGCTTTCTCTAAAATTGAACAAAATCAAGATAAAATAAACCACGCTTTGTTTTGGTTTGTCAATTCCAACTCGTTTGATGAAACAGCAATAGGTTATTTAATGAACAACGATTGTTCCAAAGCATTGGAGATATGGGAAAGAATAACTAATGGAAAAGACATCACTCCTAAAAACTATTCTTGTTTCAATAATGTGGGAACACTAAAACTAGTGAGTACTTCACAAGAGGAAATAAAAGAAGGGATTCACTTGAAACTTGATTTAATTCTTTCTGATTCTTTCATTGACTTTATTCACCTGGTGGCTGACCAGACTTATATTGTTGACAAGGAAAAAGAATTAGAGCGATTTATAAATCATCTGTTAGATCACTATTCCGGTAACTATTCAAAAAAAGAACTGATTCAACTTTTTCAAGAATGTGATGCTTTGGTCTTAAATATAATTCATAGGAAGTTAACCGAAGAACCTATTTATATCATTGAATCTAATATTGATACAACGAATAAAGAAAGAAGAATAGATAAAAATGCAACTTATGAGCTGGGACTGGACTTGTTTGAAAAATGTAAAAACCACCTAGATACCTTAGCATCAATACTAGGGAATGAAAATTTAACCTATAAAATGTTAGCAGATAATCTAGCTAAAGAGGTTATGCAGTGTGGCATTGATTATTTTACCCTTCGTAAAGACACAGAGAACCCAAGTGCACAAGCTTTAGAATTACTTCAAAAGGCTCAATCAATAACTCAAAACAGTCAGACTAAGGATAGAATAAAAGAAAATATCAAAGGTATTGAAGAGTGGAATAAAACAGCTCCTATAAAAGAAGAGTTAGAGTTTATAACTCAAAGCATAGCTAACTTCCAAAAGCAAGCAAAATCCATAGAAAATGCTAAAAGCTTAGTATTGGCCTGTAAGCCGAAGTTAGATCAAATGAAAGCCAAAATCGGAGAAACGGACGAGTATTACTTGATGATTAGTGGAGCTGTAGTTAATACAGCTTTAAATACAGTAATTGAATTCATTAATGATGAGCAAGAAATATACAAAGCCAAATCAAACATATATGCTAGAGACAACACTAAAATAATACTAATTGCATTGAGGAGGAGCAATGGAGTACAAGCCGAATCAGAAAGGTTGTTGAATGATTATTTACTCAACACCAATACTGGGTTAAGCAATTTAAGAATAGCAATAAGGAAGGCCATTGATGCTTCTTACGCTATAAGAAAACTTGACATGGATGCTAAATTAAAAACACATTATAACAACAACCACAGTATATTGGAATCCATAGCATCACAACTACAAGTTTCTATTTCATCATTTGGTGATGGGAATAGTGGTTGTCTCGCCTCTATTCTAATTTGTATAGCCATCCTATTCGTTATTCTTTTAACCTAACTATTTATTTATGAAAAAAACATTATTCATTCTGATTAGTCTTATTCCTCTCTTTCTTTTTTCTCAAGAAGAAATTGTAAATTCCTCGGATTTGCAGGAGGAGGTTATCGGGTTAAAAAAACAGATAGAAAGCATAGAAAAACAAGTACAGAGACAGAATGCATTCATTCGTGCTACTAGCAAGGAACTGAATAAACAACGAATCATTAATGACAGTTTATACCGGCAGATAGAAATAAATTCCCAACAGAGGCAGAGCTTGGCTACTAAAATGGGAACAGAGATACAAAATACACAAAACTCTTTAGATAATAATATCTCCAGATTAGATCAAAATATTCATACTAACAAAATCTATTGGATAGTGGGTACACTTGTACTTATTGTTATAGGTGCTTTAATGTTTTTCGTGTTTAGAAGACGAATTTCCGCTCATCGTTTAATCATAGAAAGGCAATTAAAGAACACCAAACAATCGCTTGAAGAAGAAGGATTAAAGCTAGATAATAAATTAATAGAAATTTTAGAAAGTCAGCTTAAACTCCGTCAGGAAGAACTGCAAGTAAAGAGAAAGGGAACAGAAACCGATCACTCTTTAGCCTTAAAGGTGGCTGATGAAATAGCTAGAATGCAAAAAAACCTAACTCGTTTTGAAGAAAACACGAAAGGGGTTAAACCACTAGAAAAGGGAATAGAAAGGATTCAGGCTAACTTTGCAGCTAATGGGTATGAAATTATTAGTCTATTAAATGAGGATTTTGATGAACGTATGAATGTGGATGTCATCAATTTCATTCAGAATGATTCATTGGAACAGGGAAAACGAATCATTACAAAAATTATCAGACCACAAGTGAACTATAGTGGCATATTAGTACAGCGAGCTCAGGTAGAAGTTTCACAAAATTAAATTACACAAAATGGCAAGAACAAAAATTGACTACGGCATTGATTTAGGGACAACTAACTCGGCCATTTCCAGAATAGAACAAGGTAGTATCAAAATTATTAAATCATTAGATACACAAAAAGATACTACCCCATCGTGTATTGCTGTGAATCAAAAAGGAGGTCTTTTTGTGGGTGATAAAGCGTATCAGAACTATCGGTCAAATAGCTTAAAAAGTCTCTCAAGTAATATTCCTTTCAATTCGTACATTGAATTTAAGAGGACAATGGGAACGGATAAAAGCTATCACAGTTCTTTTGCAGAAAGAAATTTTTCATCTGAAGAACTTTCAGCTGAAGTGTTAAAGCGCTTAAAAGAATATGTTCAGGACGAATATATAAGTGCTGTAATTGTTACTGTTCCGGCTGCTTTTAAGAACAATCAGATAGATGCTACCCGAAGAGCAGCTAAACTGGCCGGATTTAGCCATATTGAAGTCTTGCAAGAACCAGTAGCCGCTTCAATGGCATATGGGCTGGAAAACATGAAAAAAGACGGATTTTGGTTAGTCTTTGATTTTGGAGGAGGAACGTTTGATACAGCATTGCTTAAAACGGAAGATGGAATAATGAAAGTTATAGACACCGAAGGTGATAATTATCTGGGGGGTAAAAACCTAGATTTTGCCATTGTGGATCAATTAATAGTACCACATATACAAAGTAATTATTCAATTAGTGAAGTGCTTTCTGATGATAACAAAAAAGCAGAGTTTAGAAATGCTTTGAAGTTTTTTGCAGAAGAGATTAAAAACAATCTTTCGTTTAACGCATCACACAGCATCTATGTTGATCCTGGAGATAGTGGAGAAGATGATGATGGAGAAGAAATAGATATTGATCTCACTGTCTCACAAGAGCAGTTAAAAGAGATACTAGCTCCCATCTATCAAAAAGCTATTGATTTAAGTTTGAAGCTCATACAAAGAAATAACTTGAAAGGAAATGATTTGGATTCATTAATTCTTGTAGGTGGTCCCACATTGTCGCCCATCCTAAGAGAAATGTTGGAAAAGCAAATCCGTAAACCAGACACCAATGTTGATCCTATGACAGTTGTTTCAAGAGGAGCTGCACTTTATGCCTCAACAATAGATATTTCAGAAGATATTATTGAAAAAACGCGCGATAAAACAAAGATACAACTAGAGGTAGGGCACGAATCGTCCACAGTGGAGTATGAGGAGTTTGTGACTATTAAAATACTTTCTGATAAAACGGAAGGAGAGATTCCGGAAAAGGTTTTTGCTGAGATCAAACGAGGAGATAATGCGTGGTCGAGTGGAAAAACTGAGATTAATGATATGGGGGAAGTCATAGATGTGCAGTTGAATGAGGGAAAAACCAATCTATTTGAGATTTTTTTATACGATGACAAAGGGAACTCATTAAATTGCCAACCCAATACATTTACAATTATACAAGGTTCAAAAATAGGGAGCTCTACTCTACCCTATAATTGGGGAATAGAAATTCTGTCTACTAATTCAGGAAAAGTTGTTTTCAAAGCAGCCGAAGGACTGGAGAAAAATAAATCGCTACCGGCAACAGGTGTGATTAACGGACTAAAAACACAAAGGCAAATTCGTCCGGGTATGGATAGCGATTTTATAAAAATACCACTTTATCAAGGTGAACATAATGCAGATGGTACCCGAGCAATCTATAATGATCATGTATATGACATTATCATTAGTGGAAGCGATTTACCGGCTTTATTGCCCGAAAACAGTGACGTAGATTTAACTATTCGAATTGACAGATCACAAGAGGTAGAGGTAGAAGCCTTTTTCCCTTATATTGATTATACTACGGAAATTAAAGTACCGACAAACACCGTACAATCAACAAATACCGAATGGCTATCTGAAGAAATAAGAAAGGCAAAAGAAGCTATACAGAACCTTAAATCAAATGAAGCAAGCGTAGATGAAGCTCAACTAAAAAAGATAGAGGATGAAATAGACAACATAGAAAAGTCTTTTGAGAACAACAAAAACGATGTGGACAACAAACAAGAGGTTTTAACCAATCTACGTAAGACTTTAAAGGTAGTTGATGAGCTAAATGACAACACAGAATGGCCGTTATTAGAAAAGAAACTAAAGACTGACTTCTACAGATTGGAAACCGTTCAAAAAGAACTGGGCAATGAAACATCTCAAAAAACAGTAGATCAATTAAGGATTCAACTGGAAACCATTCTAGAAAAAAAGGATATCAAATTAGGGAATATGCTGTATGAAGAGATAAATACCACATACGTCCAACTAACATTAATCTATCAGCTTATTGGATTTATTCAATATTGCAACAGCAGCTTTAACACCTTAACTTGGAAAGACAGTAATCAAGCAAGAAGTTTAATTAATCAAGGATTAGAAAAAATAGAAAACAACTCTACTGTTGAAGTGCTGCATCCTATAACTATTGCTTTAATCCAATTATTACCCGATGATCAAAAACCTATAGAAGGTGATGATGGCTCTAGATTAAAAGGAGGATTTCCTTTTTAACACAAAAACTATGACAACTTTAAGACAAATACTAACGAAAGATGAATTAGTTGATGATAAATATCAAGTATCTTTTTTCATCAAAAGAGGTAGTTATGCAGAAAGTTACCGAGTAAAGGATAAATCAGGAAAGAATCTATTCTTAAAGTTGTTATTTTATAACAAACTCCATCGTTCGCAATTTACCCATCAGGATAACATCCTTGAAGTAGAAATACTTAAAAAAATTAAACATCCCAATATTGTTCGTTACAGAGACAGTGGGGAGCTTATTATTGACAATCAGAAACTAGGATATATTGTTCTTGAGTTCATTAGTGGAGAAACACTGGCCGATAAAATGAGAAGAGAACAATCACTCAACCCTTTTATGGCAAAAGATATAATCTTAGGTGTTCTAAACGGATTAAAATACTTGCATAACTTAGATAAGTCGGTGATTCATAACAATATTACAAATTTAAATGTAATGTTAGATTTGTCGGGTAAGTTACCCATACCTAGAATCATTGACTTTGGGGAAGCTCGTTATTTTGATCAGTCAAGCACGTGTTTTGTGAAAGAAGATCTGAATCTATTTTATGTAGCGAATGAAGCTTTTAATAAAATATTTACTCCACAAAGCGATATCTTTTCAGTCGGAGCACTATATTATCATCTATTAGTTGGTTTACCACCTTGGTTTATCGATTTATCAAAATACAAATCCGACAAAAACCGAATGGAGGAAGCTATCCTACAGGAACGAGAGAAACCATTACAGGTAGTAGCCACCAATCACGTCATAGAACAAGAAACGTTTGACATCATAATAAAAGCACTTCAGCCTAATACAGACAGTCGTTTCAAGAGTATACAAGAGTTTATACAAGCAATTAATGGAGAACTTAAAGTAGAAAGCTGTAAACAGAACACCCCATCGCATGCACCCAAAACGCCTAAGAAAGCAAAAAAAGGAAAGGGCTTTTCTGCCATTGCAGGCATGCAACAATTAAAAGAACAGATACAAATTGATGTTATCGATGCACTGAACGACAAGGAAAAATATGCAGAGTATGGATTAACCATCCCCAATGGGATGTTACTTTATGGGCCTCCAGGATGTGGAAAAACTTTTTTTGCAGAGAAGTTATCGGAAGAAATAGGTTTTACATTCTATCAAATAAAGCCTTCTGACATACAAAGCAAATGGGTGAATGCCTCACAGGAAAACGCCAAAGAGCTATTTGAAGAGGCTAAGAAAAATAGTCCTAGCATTGTTTTCATAGATGAGCTGGATGCCATAGTACCCAATCGCAACTCCCCAAACATAAATCACATGAATACGAGTGTTGTGAATGAATTATTAGCACAAATGAATAATTGTGGGGATGATGATGTTTTTATTATTGGTGCAACCAACAGACCAACTGCTATTGATCCTGCCATTTTAAGATCAGGAAGATTGGACAAACACGTTTATATATCACCTCCTGATTTTGAAGCCAGAAAAGCAATGTTTAAACTCTACTTGGAGAAAAGACCCATCGAAATAGGAATTAATTATAGTAATTTGGCCCATCTTACTCATAATTATGCTTCTAGTGATATACGTTTAATTGCTGATGATGCTTCAAGAATAGCATTAAAAGCCAACACAAGAATAACAGAAGAAATGATATCTGCTGTAATAAAAAAAACAAAACCATCTTTTAGTGAAACTATGCTTACTGAATATGAAAGTATAAGGCAACAAATGGAAGGGAAAAAATCTAAAAACACACATCCTCGAATAGGATTTAATTAAAAGAACAATGAAGAATACAATGGGTTTATTGCTAAAAACGGCTTTTGCTTGTATGGTGTGCGATGGAGATATTGATAAGAGTGAAATAGAACTCATCAAAAAATATCACATTGAAAAAAAGGCATTTGGTGACATTGCCATAGAGAAAGAGATGAAGAGATTAGTGGATGCTATTAACTTGGATAGCAATCACTTTATAAGAGAATATTTTGAAGAGCTGAGTCAGGTCGAATTATCGAAAGAAAATGAACTAAAAATTATTGAAATAGCAATTGACATCATTGAAGCGGATGAAAAAATTGAATACAATGAGATTCGTTTTTTTAAGATTATTCGTTCCAAGTTAAAAATAGCTAATGAAGAAATATTAGAGGTCTATCCACATATGGAAGAATACTTGGAAACCGATATTATTAGTGAGTCTTATTTAACTAATTTACAATATGGTTTTTTCGACTCTTCACATTTACCTCAATTTAGGTCATTGGAAAATGATTTTAAAACATCATAACGCATAATATATTCTTTTATTTTTCAATTAAAGGAATGAATGGTAGGTGTTTCAAATCTACCCTATCCATTGAAATATTATTTTATTGAAGATACCCATTGAGGATTAAATTTCTTGAGAGAGAACAATATAAGTCAGATAATTATACGATGCTGATCTTTGTTTTTGTTATTGATGAATAGTAGTCTCATTTTTAATAAATAAACGAGAAAGGACATATTCCGGGCAACATACCATTATTATCTCTCCAACGAACCCAAACATTATCAGTTTGTCCTCCTTTGTGCAGTGCAACCTCAACCCAATCACCGAATATGCTACAAATTTCACCCACTTTGTCTTCTGAATTTATGTCTTTCCTGATATATCTCGAAGGGTATGCATAACCATCGTATCCCTGAAAAGAAAGTGCCTTGTACTGTTCTATCATTTGTTCCCAGGAAACAAAGCACATTCTTTTATCATCGCGTTGTATATAAACTTGATATAAAGAAACATCATCTAGTGAAATACAAAGCCAGTCATTCTTCCAATTCCCATAAACTCTAACACACAACTGATAAAGTTTATCGGGTTTGATGTGTATTCGCACCCAAGGGTCTTTAGAGTTCTCTATTATTTTATTTGTTGCAATTTGTTTGGCTGATTTTTCACCATGCGTTAGTAGATAAGGATGTAAAACTGTTCCATTTAATGTTATTAATTCATAGCATTCTCCAGAAAAACAAAACTTTCCATCGTATAAATCTTCTGCTACAGAAAAGTGTTTTAAAACAAATTGAATGGAATCAATTACTACTCCTCTCGGTCTATTGTATAAATCAATCGGACTTAATGTTAAAAGTTCATTGGAATCTGAAGTTCTTGAAACAACATCAGGAATATTAAAATCTATAATCCCATAAGAATAATTTAGTTTCATTTCTTTTCTATTGCCTGTATTAGTCACATTACCTGTATTATGGAAAAGTTAAACTTACCATCTATTAAATCACTCATCCAATTGAATACTTGGAAACAAAATAGATTCATAAAAAATAAAGTCCTTTGTATGACTCTGTCTTCAGATTAATCAGCCCAATCGCCTATACCATCCCAAAATTGGGACAATGCGGACTGAAACATAGGATAATGAGTTTTAACTTGCTGAAAAACCTCTTGCATTGCAGAAAATCCATGTAGATTGTATAAATCTTGTCCAACATTTCTTATCCAATCTCTATGCTTTTCCAGATTGGCAGGGTTTAGTGCTACACCACCAAAAATTAAACACAAGTCGTTTACGGACCTATTTATGTAAGTTTCTCTATCAAGATTATCATTCGTTTTCACTTTCTTTTGGGATTTATCTTGAGCACGATTCATTGCTTTTTTCTTCGCTTTAGTTATTTTTTCCATTTGTTCAGAAATTCTATTGAACTCGGTGAGAGTTGCAACAGTATTAACCTCCAGCAAAGCATTTAAAACAGCAACAAGTTGAGTCATGGCAACTAAAAAGACATCTTTATCTGTTGTTTGAATTTTTAAAAGTAAATCGTTATGCCAAACTATTTCAGGTTTACTATTAGAAGCTAATTGTGCAGATTTAGCTTTTGCTAGTTTTTTATACCCCAAAATAAAACCAACCACCGGACCGATAAAAATAAAGTATCTCACCACATTACCAATGTCAGTAGAGTACATATTTAAAAAACCGGTTATTAGAACACATAAAACTAAACCGAGAAGGATATATCCAACAACTATAGAATAGTTGTGTTTAACTTTCCACGATTGCACCTTACCGCACTGGGTACACTTACCTTTCATATTGATACCAAATTTTCCTTTTTCAAATTGTTTTTTTCTCCAATCCGCCCCCATAGCCTCATCAACCGGTAAAGGTCTCCAGGGATTGGTATGCCCACAATACTCACAAACAAAGCGATAAGAATAAAAAACTTCTTCCATTACTCTTGGTTTTATTTCTCTTCATTAACATTCAACTAATCTCTCTCAAAAAACTCATAGGATAAGTCTACTTTTCAATAAATAGCAAGCCTCATTCACCCCTTTTATTAGTAAACTCTAATTGTCATTAAGATACAAAAAAACCGACTAAAAACCGCATTTTATAAACAAAAAAAACCATAAAAAAAGGCCACACATGCCTACTAATAAAACACTTATAATAAACTAGTTGAAGAGTAATAAAACGAGACAATGAAAGACTAATTTATAAATTCAACAAACAGCACATTTTTCTTCCTCTTTAAGTATCAATTCCTTTGTATCAAAACTTGTTTTTCAAGTCGTATTTTATGGATTTAAATTTACAAGAGTACCGTTTTTTCTAATCGTTTGTTGATATACTTATGATTTTCATAGTCACATACTCATCTATAAAGGATATCCTTATGTGTAGTGTCGTGTAATGTAATGGAGCAGCAATTACACAATGCATGGCAAATATTTGAAGGGCTAACCCTAGGAACTTGAGCTTCATCTATATCAACTTGATATGGGTAAAAAATCATATTAGGGTAAAATATACTCCTTAAAAGAATATTTTTTAATCTTCACCATTCAACTAGTGATAGACAAGGTTTGCGATTTATACAAGTTGGTTTTAATAAAGTTGGCTTCATCAATAAATACTTATTTTCAAACCAAAAACAACAAGTATATAGAAAGCTAAAACACATTAAGTCATATTTAAAGAAACCAATAAATACAGAAATACCTATCTTCTTTTCCACCCCTACCACAAGTCTTATAAGTGGGGTGTTTGTCGGTCTAGGACCGAGGCCCTCTCGGTCCTAGACCGAAGGGGGTTCAGTCCTAGACCGACCACCCTTATGACCTAGACCTATTTTTTGAAGAAGGGAAATAGAGAAGTTTTCAGTTGGCTCTACGTATTAATCAAAGCAAAAATAGTATATTTAATGCCATTAGATGAACCCTTAAACGAAAGTGAGTTTTATTATTCCCTTGATGTTATATAATAAAATGAATTATCTAAAAGGATTAGGCTATGAAAAACATTTTTCTTCTTCTTATTTTTATATGGGCATCCCCCAATGTTAATAATGCTTCTAAAACATTAGAGTCTCTTTTAGAAGAAGCAAACCACTCGTTATATACAAATCCACAATACTCCATTCAGTGTGCTGACCATATAACCAGTAGCAGCAAAGACTCTCTTTTAATAACTCAAGCCTATTTAATTAAAGGATTAGCAGAAAAGTATTTAGGAAACTTCGACTTGAGTTTCACTTCCTTTCATAAAGCTGAAACCTTATGTCCACAAGACGAAAGAGTGCTCTATGCCACAGTTCTTTTATACATATCGGATATATACTCCCGATTGATGGATTATAATAAGGCAATAAAATTAAATAACGAAGCTACCAGTATTTTAAAGATGCAAAACGACTCTACAGGATTGGCCATAGCCTATAACAGCCGAGGTATTATTCATTACAATTTGGAGGAGTTTCGAACAGCAGAAGACTGCTTTATAAAAGCTCTTCATATCAACAGAAAATTAGGTAATATTGAAACAGTAGCAGCCAACTTAAATAATATGTGTTTATACAAAGGTAATTTAGAAGATAAGTTGCAAAAAATAAATGAATCAATTATTATAAACAAAAACTTAAATGCTAAATTATCTCTAGCAGAAAACTACAACAATAAAGGAAAACAATATTACTTTGCAGGTCAATATGAAAAAGCTATCGTACCTTTAAACAAAGCCAAAGAGATTGCGTGGAGTTTTGATGCAAAGGAACTCATTTGTGATAATTATGAATATTTCTCATTGGTTTATTTTGGAATGAAGGATTATAAAAAAGCCTACGAAAATTTAGTAGAACTATACAAGCTAAGCAATAAACTACAGAAAACAAATCGCCTAAGAATTATAGAGAAACAAATATCTGAAGAAATCATTACTGAACAACAAAAAGAAATTGATCAAAAAGAGAATCAGTTTAGAATTAAATTGTTAGAGCGTAATTTAGCTGTTATATCCGTAATTCTTGTTGTGTTAATCATTTTATTAATTTTTATTCCTTACCTAAGAAAAAGAAAAAAAGATATTGAAGTAGCTGAAGCGCAATACAAGCTAGGACAATCGGAGAAAAAGATATCCGAACTAAAAATTCAACAACAGCAAGATGCTCTCAAACTAATAAAAACTCAACTAGATACTATGCATCATGAAATAACTAATTTTGCAATGTATTTATATAGTAGAAATCAAGTTCTTGACTCTATTAGCAGACGAATAAAGGAGGGATATAATATGAATCCTGCTACTTTACAAGTTCACTTAAAAAAAATCAACTACTTTATAACTCAATATAAAAGAGGAACAAAAGAAACGAATGAATTATTGGAAAAAATAGAAATTAGAAATAAAGATTATAAAAAACGCTTACTAAAATTGCACCCAAACTTAACGCCAGGAGAAATAAATCTAGCCATGCTCCTGAGGGTCAATATCTCCTCCAAAGAGATCTCATTACTAACAGGAACTAACCCCAAAAGTGTAAATATGAATCGCTATAGACTAAGGCAAGCGTTAAAATTAAACACAGATATAAATCTAAAAGAATATCTACAATCCATATAATCTCAAAAAAAACTTTTATTATTTTAGTAGATACAGAAAAAACCATAATAGACTAAAGATCAAATAGATATCGAAAATCAAGTAGATTATAAAGTCTGTTGTTCTTTTCTTTTTGTAGATAAAAAACTCATAAAAATACACATTTATTATACTCTCATCTATCTATCTTGTTTGTGTTAACTAGAAAGATAGACACTATGAATGCAATCAATTTTTTTAAAGGTAGAGCATTATTCTTATTCTTAGCTCTTACCCTGTGTGGGTTTATTTCCGCACAAAAAGCTCAAATTACAGGCACTATACTCGATCAATTGAACTACCCTGTTATTGGCGCTAGTATTCTTGAAAAGAATACTACTAATGGAACCATTACTGACTTAGATGGAGAGTTTTCTCTTTCAGTTGACCCACAAGCAACACTTATTATTAGTTATGTGGGATATAAAACACAAGAGGTACTGGTTCAAAACAGACGAAAATTTGATATTGTATTGAAGGAAGATGCGCACTTATTAGAAGAGACCGTAGTGATTGGATACGGTGTTTTAAAAAAGAGCGATTTAACTGGAGCTATTTCTTCAGTAGATGTAGAGGATCTTAGCCGCAGAGCTACAACCAATCCGGCAGAAGCATTACAAGGAAAAATTGCCGGTGTAAACATCCAGAAATCAGGAGGTAATGCCGGAGCAACCATGCAAATAAAAATTCGTGGAATAAAAACCTTTGGCGATAACAATCCTCTTTATATTATCGACGGATTTCCCGGAGATATTGAAAATGTTAACCCACAAGACATTGAATCTATGGAGGTGTTAAAAGATGGTGCGGCAGCTGCCATTTACGGATCAGTAGCTGCCAATGGAGTAGTTATTATTACTACCAAGAGTGGTAAAAAAGGAGACTTAAAGATAGACTTTAGTACTTATTTTACCAGTACAAGAGTGGCTAAGAAATTAGACTTATTAAATGCAGAACAATATAAAAATGTTCACCGTACCATGTATGAGAATTACAATGAACAATTTCCTTCAGAAGCTATAACGCTACCTGCATACATTAACAAAAATACGGGAGTAGATACAGATTGGCAAGATGCTATGCTACGTAATGGTTTATCCAAAAATTATTTAGTAAGTGTAAGAGGAGGAGCTGAAAATGCCCAATATTCTATTTCATATAATCATGCAGATGATAAAGGGATTTTCTTAGGCAATCGATTTGTACAAGACAATGCGCGCGCTAAATTATTTATGAGAAAAAACATCTTTGATTTTGATGCGAATTTAGCCATTCGTTACACTAAAGGTGAAAGTCCACAATATTCATTGAAAGAGATGTATATGATAAGCCCCTTAGTACCTGTTTACGATGAGAATGAACTAGATGGGTTTGGTCTAACTAATTTTGATGGCATTCCTAACAATAGAAATGTAATGGCAGACTATTATTATAAAAAAGAAGCCACTCGTAACTATTATACTACAGCAAACATTGGAATCACCATTAATTTCACTAATTGGTTAAATTTCAAAACTAGCTATGGATACAGAGGGAAACATGAATGTACAACTTATCACACTCCGGCATACATTGCGGATGAAAAATCCAAACAAATGTATCCTTACCATAGTGAAACTTCGGGTTACTGGGAAGAACAAGTTCTTGATAATGTATTAAGTTTTAATAAAGAATTTAAACAGCATTCTATTACTGCTATGGTAGGTAATTCTATCACAGGTACCAAATACAATTGGAATTCTGTAGGTATAGAGGGGAAAACCACTATTTATGAAGTACAAGATGGAAAAATTGTAACCAATGAAATGCCTAGCGGATTCCTAGATCAGTCGTTCCAAACAATTGATGCAGGAAAAGGAGGAACTTACGACGGTGAAGGCAGTAAATGGGACTATAGACGGGTTTCCTTCTTTGGTCGCATAAATTACAATTACGATAATCGGTATTTATTCCAAGCTACTTTACGCTACGACGGTTCGTCTAAATTTAGTTCAGAAAATCGCTGGGGAGGGTTCCCTTCATTAGCAGTAGGTTGGAGAATCAGTGAAGAAAAGTTCTTTCCTAAAAACAGTGTAATAAACAATTTAAGATTCCGTGCCAGCTGGGGCCGTTTAGGGAATGAGAATGCTTTAGGTTATTACGATTTTCAAACGCTAATCTCTACATACAATACCAAGTACCAAGGATACGTAAAAGGAAATGGAGATACACCTTGGGTAGGAAGTATTGCTCGTGGTTTAGAAAGTAGGTCTTTGAAGTGGGAAACCACAGATACCAAAAACATTGGATTAGACATGGGATTTTTTAACAACAAATTAGTAGCTAATATGAATTACTACTATAATCAAACAGAAGATTTATTGATCACTAAAGTTTTACCATCATCAAGTGGATTAGATAACCCTGTATTAAATGTAGGAAAAATAAGAAACTCAGGATTTGAATTGGAATTAAACTGGACCGATCGAATCAAAGATTTTAATTACAACATAGGTTTTAACTTAGCCACTATCAGTAATAAGGTAACTCAATTATCGGATGATAATCAAACACTTTATGGTGAAGGACTGAAGTATGGAACAGAACACTTTCCCACACAAACTAAAGTAGGTCAACCCATTGGCAGCTTTTACTTATATCAGTCCAATGGCATTTTCCAATCAATGGATGAGGTAAAGGCACATGTAAATAGAGAGGGAAATCTACTTCAACCCGAAGCTAGACCCGGTGACATTCGTTTCTTAGATGTCAATAATGACGGACAAATAGATGAGGACGATAAAGTGCATTCCGGATCGGGAATACCTACTTTAGAGGCAAACATAAACTTCTCGGCGAGCTATAAAGGAATAGACCTTTCGTTTTCATTAGGTAGCGCCTGGGGACATAAATTGTACAACGGCAATAAATATTTTTATGAAGGTATGAACTCGGGATCAAACTTCCTTGCTTCAGCATTAGATGCCTGGACACCAGACAATAGAGACACAGATGTTCCACGAGCCATATACCAAGACCCCAACTTAAACATGAGAGAGTCAACTCGTTTCTTAGAAAAAGGGAATTTTGTTCGCTTGAGAACATTACAAGTAGGATATACTTTACCTAAGACTTTGATGCAAAAAATCCATGTTGATAAATTACGTATTTACTTTAACGTAGACAACCTATTTACCCTAACTAGTTATAAAGGAATAGATCCTGAGTTCTCCAGAGAAAGTGTATTGAATACGGGAATTGATAAGTTTATTTATCCTTTTACGCGCTCCTTTACACTTGGTGCACAATTAACATTCTAACCCAAATCCATTAGATTATGAAAAAAACAATATACTTATTACTAGTAAGTCTCTCACCACTATTTTTTGTTGCCTGTGATGACTACTTAAGTGTACAATCACCTGATCAATTAACCTCTGATACTTTTTGGCGCAATTTATCAGAAGCTGAAGCCGGACTATCTGCTGCTTATTCACAATTGGAAAACTCTATTGATACATGGTCTTTTGCAGAAATCAAATGGCCCGTTGAAGCCTACCGTGAAGATATAGTGATTATGGGTAATGATGCAATGAACTACCCTAACTGGGTGGAACTTAACAGATTTACTTATACCAATGGAAATTCTCAAGTATCCGCTTATTGGACAAACAACTACAGAGGTATTAATTTTGCAAATCAAGTAATTGAAAAGGTTCCTGGAATTTCGGATGATAAAATTGATCCTACTCTTAGAGAACAAATTACCAATGAGGCTCATTTCTTAAGGGCTTATTATCACCTACAACTCATTTTAAACTTTGAGGAGATTATTATTCGAGACATCTACATCACAAGACAAGATCAATTAAATAAACCACCTTCTCCTCGTATAGAAGCTTGGAATTTCATCATTGAAGATTTGAAAAAAGCCACACAACTTCCAGCCTCTTATGGAGCATCGGACATTGGTCGTGCTACGAAAGGAGCAGCATACTCTTATTTAGGCTTGTGTTATTTAACTCGTGCATACGAAGAAACCGCATCCCAAAGTGAGTTTTTCAAGCTTGCTGTTGACGCTTTAGATAAAGTTTCCGGCTATGAATTAGAGAAAGAGTTCAATACCATGTTTGATGCTTCAAACAAGAATTCTAAAGAGTCTATTTTTGAACTTCAGTTCTCTATGTCTACGGCAAATGGAGCTGATTATCACACCCAGTTACACCGTTGGATGGGTGTTTCTGAACTGTGGGGATGGGATGAAATACTTCCGAGTGAAATTTTAATGAATGAATATATGAAGGAAGGTGAAATAGCTACGACAGGAAGGTATGACTCTAGATTGTACTACACAATTTTTTACGAATGCGATTATTTTAATGATGGCAATGGAAGAGTTTATGGTTACGATTATAAAGACTGGTTCAATAAAGAAGTTGAACGGGATAATAATTCGAAGGAAATAGTATACTATAATCGCCCGGCTTTTCGTAAATTTATGCCTAAAGATTACGCTGCTTTAAGTGAAAATTATTGCGCCATCAATATTCCTTTGATGCGATATGCCAATGTTTTATTGATGAAAGCAGAAGCACTGAATGAACAGGGACAAACCGATAAGGCGATTCCATTAATTAATCAGGTTCGTTCCGTTCATGGAGACATGCCGGATATGGTGGGATCAACCCAAGCAGATGTGCGTGCACAGATCATACACGAACGCATGATTGAGTTTCCATTGGAGAACTGGCGTTGGTATGACCTTCGCAGATGGGGTAAATTAGAGGAAGCCATGAAAGCAGCTAATCGGAACAACTTTTCTTACGAGAAAAATGCATTTTACCCTATTCCGTTAACCGAGATTAATGCGAATGGATCATTAAATTAACAGAGAAAAAAACCTTTCAATCAAACACTATGCTAGTTGTCATTGGATTTTTAATCGTTGGAGTTGCTGTTGGATTCTTCATTCAAAAAAAGAAAACAGTAAATGTCAGTCCACTAATTATGGTCTTTATTTGCTCTCTTCTTTTCATTTTAGGAGTTGAAGTGGGTGAAAATGAAACCATATTAAAGAACCTCGATACAATTGGTATAGATGCCTTAATTATTACCGGAGGTGCTGTGATAGGCAGCATTTTGTTGGCATGGCTCCTCTGGTACATTGTACAATCGAAAGCATAAGTGAGATGAAAGGAAGTATTATTATTATTTTATTTTTTATACTAGGGGTCGCTTTTGGTCATTATAATTGGATACCTTATAATTTCACAGAGAGTGAGATTAGCTTTTATATTCTTTGTGGCTTAATGTTTTTAGTCGGAATCAGCGTAGGCAACGACTCAAAAACAATTCAAGGCTTTAAGCATATAAATTATCGTCTCCTTTTCCTACCATTAGCAACGATTATTGGAACCTTACTAGGATGTTTCTTTGTCAGTTTTTTCTTATCCCAGCGCAGTACAACAGAATGTATGGCTGTTGGGTCGGGTTTTGGTTATTACTCACTATCCAGTATATTTATTACAGAATATAAAGGAGCTGAACTGGGTACTATCGCTTTAATTTCTAACATAATGCGAGAAATTATAGCTTTACTCTTTGCTCCGCTATTTGCTAAATATTTTGGAAAGCTCTCGCCCATTTCAGCGGGTGGAGCCACCACTATGGATACCACGTTACCCATCATTACTAAGTTTTCCGGCAAAGAATATGTCATCGTTTCAATTTATCATGGATTTATAGTAGACCTTAGCGTCCCCTTTTTAGTAACATTATTTTGCTTATTATGAAACAACTTATAGTCTTTTTTATGTGCTTTCTCTTCTTGGGTGCAACTGCTAAAGGAGAGGATTTAAAGGATTTGCCTTGGCAAAATCCAAACGTGAATGAAATTAACCGAGAGCCTATGAGAGCTCATTTCATTCCTTTTACGAGTGAGAAAGGAGCTCTCAATCAACTACAAAAATCCATTGCGGAGCAATTTAAGTTAAATACTCAAGGAGAGCGAAGAGTTTCTCTGGATGGTATATGGAAATTTAAGTTTGCCAAAAACTTAGCTGAAGCTCCTCAAAACTTTTGGAAATCCAATTTCAATGTAAAAAAATGGAGCAACATAGAAGTACCCGGAAGTTGGGAACTTCAGGGTTTTGATGCTCCCATATACACAGATGTGGCCTATCCCTTCCCCCCTAATCCTCCTTATGTACCCACAGATTACAATCCTGTAGGCTCTTATGTTACAGAGTTCAACGTTCCGGCTAATTGGGATGGAATGGATATTTACATCGACTTCAGAGGAGTGGAATCGGCCTTTTACTGTTGGGTAAATGGTCAGGAAGTGGGTTACAGTGAAGACAGTCGCCTACCTGCCAAATTCAATGTAACTCCTTACTTGAAAAAAGGAAAGAATAAATTAGCTGTACAAGTGTTCCGTTTCAGTGATGGTTCTTATTTGGAAGACCAAGACTATTGGAAATACAGCGGAATTGAGCGTAGTGTATATCTTTTGGCTCGCCCACAAAGTAGAGTTCATGACTTTACTATGGTGGCCGACTTAACCAACGATTATAAAGATGGTTTACTCAATCTATCCATAGACCTAAAAAACCCTAAGACCAACCATTCTGTTGAAGTTAAGGTTTTTGATGGTATGCAGGAAATTTACAATACAACGCAAAAACTAAATGCGTCGGATAAAGATTTTGCTATTAAACAATTATTCAAAGAGGTAAAAAGTTGGAATGCAGAAACCCCGAACTTATATACTTTAGCTATTAATTATTTAGTAGATGGAAAGGTTACTGAATCGTTTGCTCATCGTTTTGGCTTTAGAACTGTAGAGATGAGAAATGGAATGTTTTTATTAAACGATACTCCTATTCTTTTCAAAGGGGTTAATCGGCACGAACATGACAAGAACAAAGGAAGAACGATCACCATTGAAAGCATGATTGAGGACATTCAACTGATGAAGCACTTCAATATCAATGCCGTGAGATGTGCTCACTATCCTAATAATGCGGAGTGGTATCAACTATGCGACTATTATGGTATCTACCTCATTGATGAAGCCAATATTGAGAGCCACGGCATGTCCCATCATAAAGACAGAACATTAGCTAACAAACCGGAGTGGAAATTACCTTTTGAACAAAGAATGCAACGAATGATACAGCGAGATCGCAACTTTACTTCTATTGTAACATGGTCTTTAGGAAATGAATCGGGTTATGGAGAAAACTTTGAAACCATTTATTGGTGGACTAAAAAGAATGACCCTACACGTCCAGTTCAATACGAAGGTTCACGCAAAGAGGGAGTTTCAGACATCTACTGTCCCATGTATGGACGTTTGTGGCTACTTAGAGAACACGTAAATCAACGTCAGCCGAGACCATTAATTTTATGTGAATATGCGCATGCGATGGGAAATAGCGTGGGAAACCTGAAAGACTACTGGGAATTGATTTATAAATACGATCAGCTGCAAGGTGGCTTTATATGGGATTGGGTGGATCAAACCATTGAAACAAAAGACACCAAAGGAAACACCATTTATGCGTATGGAGGTGATTTAGGTTTCGTGGGTATTCCTAACGACTCAAATTTCTGCTCCAATGGTTTAGTGGCTGCCAATCGCAATTTAAATCCTCACATTTGGGAGGTTAAAAAAGTATATCAATACATCCATTTTGAACCCAAAGAGTTTAGCAATAATATACTTAAGGTTACCAATCGCTACGACTTCATTACACTAGATGAGTTTACATTAAACTGGAGAATAGAAGCTAATGGAGATATTGTACAATCGGGTAGTTTAGACTTCCCTTCTATCTTACCACACACGAGTCAAGAGTTGATGATTCCTTTTA
>CAZGUI010000038.1:0-22931 GCA_964528875.1 uncultured Bacteroides sp.
AAGCAGCTTTATCCGCCCGATCAATTATATTTTCATAATTTCGAACTTGTTCATCGCCACAGTAGGCAACTCCGATACTGACAGTAGTGAGATTTCCGTCTATAGCTGTGCTCTGCACGGAAATCCGTAGGCCTTCTGCGATGGACAACAGCTCTTTATCGTCATATCCGTATGCCATTGCCACGAATTCCTCACCACCATAGCGGTAAAAGTGCAGTCTGAAATTTTGCGCGAATTTTGTTAGTACTTCGCCAAAATGATTCAGAAGTTTATCACCAGCGACATGACCGTAGTTATCGTTAAAATCTTTGAAGTGATCGATATCAATCATCAGGATTCCTGATGGCTTTTCTGTACCTGTTGCTTCCAAATCTGCCAGTGTTTCAAACAATTTGCGGCGGTTCAAAAGGCCTGTCAGCACATCAGTTTCTTTTTCAATGATTAGCTGGCGCCTAGCTTCAAAGCTTTCTAGACGAACCTGTATCATCATTTTCCCAAGATAGTACCCGAGAACGGCAGAACACAAGCAATTAATTGCATCATCAAGTGCATATTGGGGTTTTAGGTAAAACGCCATAACGGTTGACACCACCAACCAGAAAACTAAAACCGACCTTATCCGACGAAGACTGTCGATAAAGCTGATTGGCATGAGGATGAACCCACCCAGCAAAATTGTCGCCCGCATATTGGGAGAATGAATCACGCTAAGGTATATCCCAAATATAAACAGGACTGAAAAACTTATATGTAGCCCAGCAAGCGTATACTTTTTTATAGATGGAATTTTAAACAGAATGAATAATATGAAAAAAGACGAAAATGTCAGCAGGTAAGCAGGTACTGCGCTGATCTTAGTGTTACTGAAAGGAACAGCTGCCAGTGGCAGTAACGTTAACGCCCATCCTATGGGCAACAGTGTGGACAGCGTCTTTTTGTTGTACTCTTCGATTGCATGTTGATTGTCGACTGAAAACTGTTTATAAGTCCTATCCCTATCCCTAGATATATTTAACCATTTTTTCATACTATACACCTCAATCAGTTATTTGCATACATACTTATCCATCGTAAGTTCTTTAATTTATGCCTTCTTTTAACACTGTTTTAAAACTTGCATTTAACCTATTCAAAAAAACCTTAAACTCGCCTATTTTGTTCGCTTGGCAAATCCAAAAATATAGGTCTTAATCCCTCGCTAAATATAAAGAACTTATAACATCCAACTTGACTACACAACCTCAAAGATTTCCCAAAAACACCCACCTTAACCACTTAACTAGCAAAACCCGCTCCTATGGACTTATCTTTTTGAACTAAAAAATCATGATTTCCACGCGGTGTGGGGTTCGTACCCATATGTCTTGAAATCCTTAATATGTCAGTGTCTTGAATAAGCTGATTTATTCTTTTTATTATCTTTTTATCTTCTCCTTGCCAGTATATATAATCTTTCCATGCTATCTCCGTAAAGTTTACTTTCATTGTTCCATTTCCTTCAACTCTGCAAAAGATTTAGAAACAAATTTACCTTCATTAGCCTCCTTAACGGATTCCTTAAGCATTTTCATATTTGATTCACTAAAAAATGGGTCCACCTGGATGGACTCGTCCTAACGTCGTATCACTTATCAATTTTGATAAGTTTACAGGTACACTCCACGTGCCTTGTTGCTGTGATTCTGATGACCGTCGAATCTGGTACCCCCTTGGTGGACAGGTATATTTTTAATAATTACCCTTCAATTCATAAACTATTAGATAGTTTTCATTTCAACATTAATTCCATACTGATTAAATATCCCAATTAATATATCAGCATCGCTTTTAGAGCCATTGGAAACATGATTAGTTATACCATCCTCCAATATATATTCATAACTTATATAGCGAAAACCACCTTTTGGACCAACATACTTTATTACATTTCTTGCACTTTTCAAATCATCAACTTCCTTTTTGCGAATCAAAGCAACTTCTTTGAGATATTCGTCATCAATAATCTCAAGAGATTCCCATAACACATCAAGTGTTGCAATCCCCGGAAAGCAGACTCCAATAAATCTGTCTGAACCGCGACTCCATGTACCATATTGACCAATCGTGTATCCCTCAATTCCAGGTAGCAAACCTTTCCCATATCTAGATAAGTCTGAATTAAGCTTAACTTTTATCTGTCTATCCATCTTCATTCCCCCTCGCAAATATATTTATCTCTATAGTTTTTTTATATTTTAATTTTAAAGTTTTTGTATTCATGTTATGTGCAATATTTCATACCTAACAAGTCTATTTTCTATTTAAATTCATATATAACTCAGAAACAAACTGTTACATTTTTAGGAACTTTCATGTTTCTTTAGAACACTAACTAACTTCGATAAATATCCCTGATATGTGTATCCATCTTTTGTTCTAAAATACTTGATTGCCGACATAATAGACGGAATATCCGAATCATCGATAATCAAAGGCAAGATGGATTCTTTTTTTATCTTTGCAAATCGCATGTAAAATGAAGTCCATTCATCTAAGCAAAACACTGATTTTAAAAATTCTTGTGAAATTATAAGAATAAGTATTTGTAATTCTTCCAAACCTTCATTAATTTTATTAATTATATTTTCTCCCAAATCTATAGACCAATCGTCTAAAAAAACTTCATATCCTTCACTGGCAACATAGTTCTATTATGTTATCTCTTTTGATTATTGTCCATCCTTCTTCACTATATGACTCTTTACAATGTTCAATATATTTTTCTATAGAATATATAACTTCTTGTTTAGTTAACAAATGATTCTCTTTGAATACTTTTAAATACTTTTTCATGTATACATCCTACTTTTCATTATCTTTATCCTCTGTAATAACACCTTCTATAACTTTAGTAAAATCAACAGCACCTTTTTGTGTAAGAACAGGCTTACCCGTAGTACTTTCTATTTCTTTCCGAGCATTTCCTGCAATACTTCCACCTTTTATTGCTACTTCTTTATTTTCATCAAAATTTTTAGGTTCAATAGTCTTTGATAACTCTGTAGTAGTTGCCTCAGCCAGCATATTCAGTACAAGCTCAAGTGTAGACATATTATCTCTTAAATTTCCCTTAGTTAACCCTTTAAGATTTTTATATTGCCTGGTATTTAATCCTGCCCAAGCTTTTGTAATTTCATCAGTAAGTATTGCATATTCAATACCCTGTTTTACACCTCTATTATCCCATTCATCGGTTAATTCTTTACGTACTTGGATGGCTTGTAATCTTTGATTTATCCATTCACGGGAATAACCTTTTTTAAGATATGTCTCCAATGCTCTGTCAATAGTAAGTTCTGGATCAATAGTTTCATCAATTCTTTCTCTTCCTATCATCGCAAGCCACATTTTAAAAGGTTCTGCTTTTGGAGACGGAATCGATTGTATAATCCGTAAAAGCTCTTCTGTATTTGCAACATCTGTCATTCTTTTTTTACCATCTGCTGCTGTCATTTTTAACTGTACGATTTTATCGTACAGTTCATTTCCTTCATTTTTTAACTTGATTTTCAAATCGCTCCAATATCTTCTTGGCTCTGTGCTGTCTGTCAATATCACAATAACATCTACTATAGAAAAATACCATGTTTCTTTTTCTTCATCCCATGCAGTACGGATTTTCTTGTTTTCAAATAACTGAATTTTATTTTCTTTATCCATAGCAGTTCTCCTCCACAATATTTATATTCAACGCCTTATTTTTACAATCATTGTACCATATTAAAACAAATTGAATAGACCACCATTATCGTCTTTTAGCAGTTCTATAACATCTTTGCATGCCACCAAGCCAAAATATGCCCGTGAAATGCCTGCCATTTTAACAAAGTGCTCCCTTTCCGTGTTAACACAATTTATTAGGTTATTGTCTTCATTCCAACTTCCACAGCATGCAAAGTATGTTTCAAGAAAAGGCTTAGAGCCTTGATTAATAGTTTGCGAAAAAATATAATCCTTAATTGAGATAAGAATTTCTATTTTTTCATTTGTCCCAGGTCTAATATCCTTAGGTTCAAAGAAATGCTTAATGCCTCTGAAAAATGTAGATATTTCTCCACCATTAAATCTATCCCCTCTTTTTGCCTGTATGAATACAATCGTAGCTTCTACATTACTATTTTTTTCATAATATTCCTGTACTTCTTCCAACGTTATAACTAGGTGACCATTAAGCAATATTGCAATTCCATCAAGTCCTATTTCACCCTTCAAATTTGCGTTATAATCCCCACTGAATATCCTCGCTTTTATTTCTGCTTTCATCCTGTGCCAGCATACCCCTTAATGTAATCTCATATTCATTATTTACATTGATTGAATCTAAGTTTTCATTTTCAAAATGCATATTAATCCCTTCCTCTCTTAAAAAACGTATTATTTTTAGAACTTCTAAAGTATCTCTTGATACTCTGCTGATTGATTTTGTAATAATATAATCTATTTTACCTTTTTCAGCTTTCTTGAGCATTTTATCCAAGTCAGTTCTTCCTTTTCGACGCAGTCCGCTTTCAATATCATAAAACACACCGGCAAATTTCCAATCTTTATTATTTTTTATCATTCTTGTGTAAACTTCTATCTGAGTATCCAGACTATGTAATTGAGCAGGTCCGAATGTACTGACACGACAATAAGCAGCAACCCTAATCTTTTTATTTTCTTTAGGCGCAGAGGGTATAATCCTTACATTTTTCATTGTTCTTCACATCTATATAAAATGAGACACCCATTAATATTCTACCAAAAAGAAAAGACGTGAGAGAATTCACTCACGTCAAAACATATTTCTTGCTATAATCCCGTTAAGCCTTGCAATGTCAGCGTTCAACACGTTGCAACAGGATTATGGCTTCCACATGCACCGTTTGTGCAAATAAATCTACCGGTTGGACTTCTTTCACACCATAGCCTTCACTTACAAGGTATTTCAAATCTCTTGCCAAAGTAGATGGGTTACACGAGACATAGATTATCTTCTTAGGTGCCATTTTTGCTATTACTTCTAATAATCTTATATCGCATCCTTTTCTCGGCGGATCAACGATAATGACATCCGCTTTGACACCTCGTTCATAAAGCTTTGGTATCTCTATTTCCGCTTCTCCAAGGATAAATTCCGCATTATCCGCTCCGTTTAGCCTTGCATTTTCTTTCGCATCTACAACAGCTTCTTCAACTACCTCCACACCGTATATCTTTTTTGCTTTATTACTTATAAACAATGATATAGTACCTATACCGCAGTATGCATCAATAACTATTTCTTTACCCGTCAGCCCCGCATATTCCATTACCTTATCGTATAAAACCTTAGTCTGTATAGGATTCACTTGAAAAAAAGATAAGAGTGATATTCTAAATTTCACATCTCCTATATAATCATAAATAAATCCATCACCATAAATTATCTTATTCTTTAAACCGTATATCACATTGGTTTTCTTCTTATTTATATTCAAGACTATTGTCTTTAAGCCGCATATACCTTGCTTCAAAACCTCTATCAGTTCTTCTGCATAAGGAAATCCATTGCCATTTATCACAATCCCTACCATTATTTCTTCGGTTTTAAAGCCCTTCCTCAATATAATATGTCTTATTAGTCCTATGCCTGTATTTTCATCGTATATACTTATTTTATAACCCTTAATAAATTGCTTCATAATATTTATCGCTGTTTGAAATGTTTTATCCTGTATCAAACAATTATCAATATTTATTATTTCATGGCTTCTCCTGGCATAAAATCCAATCTGTATCTCCTTCCTGTCTATACCTACAGGTAATTGGCTTTTATTTCTGTAATGCCAAGGATATTTCATAGCTAAAGTATCATGAATTATCACGTCTTTTAGCCCGCCGATTCTTTCAAGTGCATCCTTTACAACCTGTTTTTTAAAATTTAGTTGTCCTTCATAATTCATATGTTGTAATTGACAGCCACCGCATCTCCTGATTATATTGCACAATGGGTCCCTTCGATTTGGTGAACCGGTGATTACTTCCAATAGTTTTCCATAAGAATAGTTCTTAAGGACTTTTACAACTTTGACTTTTACCTCTTCACCGGCTATGGCTCCTGCTACAAACACTGCAAAGTCATCAATTTTACCCACACCCATTCCTTCATGAGTTTGACCGGTTATCTCTATGATATAATCCTGATTTTTCATGATACCATTATTTTTACTCATTGTTATCTTTCCCCACCTTAAGCTACCAGATATATAATATCCAAATTAAAATCTTCACCAATGCATCGTTTAAAAAATGTAGTATAACAAACATCACAAAGCATGATATATTATTAAACTATCAGTACATAATTATATAGCATTGCATAAATTATTTCATTTATCTTATAAAATATTTTAAAAAAACGAGGATGGCACCTAATTGTAATATGTATCCAATATGTGACGGGTTTATAATAAAATTTACAGTTGTATTTTTCTAAAACTTGTCATATAGTACCTATAAAGGCACCATTCTCCTTAATCATTAATTAAAATAGGTGGTAATATGTATAGAGCTTTTGCCAAATATTTTCCCGATAGAATTATGGATAAGCTGCGAGGAGTTCTCCATGCAAATGCGACCATCATAGAGGCTCCTTCCGGTTATGGAAAGACGACGGTTGTAAAAGAATTCTTGAACAACAATTTGCACCGGGACACGTCAGTGCACTGGTTTACAGCTTTGCCCGAAATGCCGTCAATGAGTTACAAAAGGCTGTGCAGGGTATTTGATAAGATAGATGATAAGCTTGGATCCGCTCTTTTTAAAATCGGAGAGCTTAATGAGTTCACCTTGGGGGATGTCTGTGACTTGATTAGAACAATAAGAAGTCAGTCAGACACATATCTTATAATTGATGATTTTCAATATATCGACTTCGATCACACTTTTTTATTTTTTTCTGCACTTTTAGAGCATGGCTGCGAAAATCTGCATATTATAATAATTACGCAAATGCTGAAGCGGGACATGCTCTGCTTTGTAAAAAGCAAGGGCATATTTCACGTAACAACATCAGATTTGAGGTTTAGAGAAGAGGATATAAGACATTATTTTAATCTATCAGGAGTAAATATTTCAAAAAAAGATCTTCAATCTATAGCATATTATACGGATGGTTGGATTATAGCCGTGTGTTTTCAGCTATGCGCTTATATTGATAAGGGCTATGTCGCTAAGGGGCTTGATATAATGGATTTGATGGAAGAACTCATTTGGAACAATCTAAGTGAGGAGCAGCAGGTGTTTCTTTTAACCTTATCCTATTTCAAAATTGTATCCTTGCAACAAATATATGCTTTGAGCGGATTCAATACTTTACTGGAATATGAAAAGGAGGCGCTTTTAAATCCTTTTATCAGGTATAATGAGACAGAAAAACAATATGAATTCCACGAATTATTCTTGGAAATACTCACAGAAAAACGCAAAAGTTATGGGGAGGCATTTGAACATAAATGTCTTGCAGCCGCAGGAAATTATTATCTCAGTATAGGAAAACCTGACGAAGCTTTCCCTTATTTTTGGAAAGCAAAGGATTTTGATCTCATGTTATCCTTGGATTTAAGCTCTCTAGCACTAAAAGCCATTGACGGAAGACCGTTTTGGGAGATAGCGCCATATATTGCTAACAATTGTCCTTTGGATATAAAAAAAGCCAATATATTTCAAATGCTGCAAATTGCTTGGGCTCTTTTACTGGGAGACCATATAAATGATTTCAAAATGCTTATGAGTGAATTAAAAGGCTTTCTTGAAAATAATGATACTTCGAATATAAAATATCTCAAGGCTGAATGGAAGCTGTTGTTTTCCTTTACCTATTATCCTAAACTTAAAGAGATGACGGAGATCCTAAAAGAAGCGGAAATATTATTCGAAGGAAAGAATTCCCGTGTCATATTGCCTGACGCACCTTGGAACTTTTGCAATTACTGTCCCCTTTCCATTTTTCATTTGGTATCCAGTGAGGCTGACAAAGAAGCTGATGCTATGGATGATTACATTGCCTTATATTCTAAATTGACTAATGGTCATGGCAGCGGGGCGGATGCCCTTTTCCGCTCGGAGCTTTCTTTTTACAGAGGAGACTTGGATAAGGCTGAAGCATATGCCTATAAAGCTGTTTATATAGCTCAAAGCAATCGGCAGAGCATTGTGTTTTTAGGAGCTACGCTGCATCTTGCGGAAATAGCTTTGGAAAGAGCGGACAGCACCGGATGGCAAAACGCTATGAATTCAATGGGAAATATCACAAGTTTTGATTCTCCTAATACATCCTTGATATATTATGTCATTGATATTATACGAGGGGTTTTATTAAATGAGCTGAAACAGCTTGAAAAGGTTTCGGATTGGCTTAAAGAGGATGATTACACTTCATACGGGCTGTTGCCGGGAATGATTCCAAATGTGGACTTTGTTAAATTAAATTATCTTATGCATAAAGGGATGCATACAAAAATTATAGGAATCAGCGAAATTTTGAATATAGAAGAACTGAGAGGGCGTCCTTTCTCTTATATGTTGGTGGCCTTTGTGTTGGCAAAATGCCATTTAGCCATTGGAGAAAGGGATAAAGCCATTACTTATATAGAGAGTGCCTGTGAAATAAGTATTAAAGACGGATTTTTATTTCCCGTTGCATCTTATTCTTTTGAGCTTTCCGGCTTAGTGGATGAAACGATAAGATGCAGACATCCGGAGGTTTTGAAAAAGTTCAATATGATAAAGGAAAGATATATTTTAGGTTGGGCTGCACTGCATGAAAAGCTTTCCAAAGACGATCTGCCTTCCACTTTGACCCGAAGAGAGTATGAGATTGCCGTGCTTGCAGCCTCAGGCCTTCATAATAACGAGATTGCAAAAAAGCTTATGATATCCGAGACAACTGTGCGTACACATCTTCGCAATGTGTTTCAAAAACTCCTTATAGACAGAAGGAGTAAATTGGCAGAAAAGCTTAAATAAGTCAATTAAACACAGGTGCAGGGGCGGACAGAGTCGTCCGCCCCTACGATATTTCATCTAAACATAAGCACCATTTCAATGAGACGCATTAGGACTGTAGCAGCTTCTGCTCTCGTTGTGCGTCCTTTTGGCATAAAGTGATTGCTGGTATTTCCGCTCATTAGACCCATGCTTTGGACAAATTCAATGGAATCAACAGCCCAATCTCCTGCATCTTTCATGTCTCCGAATGGCATGCTTGAAGATTTCTTTTTTAAGCCAAAACCCGCAAATTCTATATATCTTTTCAGCATTACACACATTTCTTCCCTGCTTATTTCACCTTGGGGGTTAAAGTTACCATGACCGTCTCCCATTGAGATACCAAATCTATAAGCCCAATCACAGTAAGGGGTGTACCAGGAATTATCCTCTGTGTCATTGAAAACCTTCTTACCGTAATCAGCCGTTTCAATACAATGGAGTCGTCCCAATATAGTTACAAACATGGCTCTTGTTATTTTGCCGTTGGGGTCAAAGCGACCCTCACCTATTCCGTTAAATATTCCGTGGCTTAAGGCGGATTTTATATATTTTAAAGCCCAATGGTTGTCAATATCATTAAATTTTTCATCAGTTTCAACAATGTAGTATTCACCGTCAATAAGAGGGAAAAGTGTTAAAGTTGAGTCTTTTTGATTAAACCAAGGCATGGGATATAATATACCTTTTGACCTTACATAGACTCTTATATTGTCCCTTGAAATATCTTCCGGGATTTCTATATTAACCTTCTCTCCCGCACTTCCCCGGGCTGCCATGATAAGTCTGCCTTTTTCCAATATATCTCCGCTATTCGCGGAACTGTCCTTTGATGTCGAAGCACGATGATCCCTATCTCTATCATCGTCTTTATCCCTTATATATTCAAAGTTTGCAATTGCATAGATATCCTCATTCAGCATTGTGATTGTTGTAACCGCCGCATATTTGTTTTCTATTATAGCGTTGCCGGAGACAGTCCAATGAGAAAACCTGTATCCTGCTCTCGGAATGGCGGAAATCTTTATCTTTTCCCCTTCCGAATACCTGCCCCCGCCTTTTACTTCTCCTCCTATGGTAGTGCCTAATGTCAGCACATGGATGTCGTCATAGCCTTTGCTGTATATTTCCGCCCCGAAGGTGCTGAATGCAGCAAGGGATGCATTGTCGGTGACTTTAAGCTCACCGCTTATAGTGCCTAAGCTTCCCGGCTCGGCTATGAATTCACCGTTTTCATCAATAGATGCATTGCCGTTTATAACTTGAGTGTTCCATACTACCAAAGAGGAATCATTGATGAAAAAGCTGCTGTTATCCGTTTCCGCCTCGAGACTCATCAAAGCCACAGTATTCCCGGTATGAGAAAGGGGTATATTCGAGTCAGAGTACTTGCTGCCGTTGCTATAAAGGTTCAGGCGGTTTATATTTGAAAGCCCAACATTTTGCACATCCCTTTTTACGCTTTCGCTGTTTCCTGCACTGTCACTTACGGTTATGATTATCTCGTGGCTTGATTTACCCGGATCAACACGAATATCAAAATCGAATACTCCGTCTGCATCTATATTTTTGTCAAGGGTATTAATGTCCCTGGAATTTCTTATGATATCACCGTCAACCATGATAGTCAGGTAGGCATCTCCATCTGTCACACCGGCTATCTTTAGCGTGCCGTCCTCTTTAAAGAAGCCACCGTTCATAGGAGAGGATAGTAGAAGCTTAGGCGGTTGGGTATCTACAGTGAATACAACGGTTCTTCTATAGCTGTCACCGTTCATGTTCTTTCCGCTTATATTAAGGGTATGACCCCCTTCTAATAAATCATTAAGCTCTATGCTAAAATCTGTCACGTCTGTAAATTCACCACTCATACCCTCATTATCTATGCTGTCTAAAAACCAAATGCCATTTATAGCTACATCGGAAGATATATCAAAGGTCACATCCTTAGACGGGGATATATCCTCTGTTATAGTGGACTTAATAGGATTTCCCTCCTCGTCCTGATGCCATTCTTCCTTTTCAATGGGAATGAAAGGAAGCCTAGGGGATATGATGATTTCTGGTGGGGTTACGGCACTTAAAACCACCTCATTTGACAATACTTCGTTGCCATACATTATAAAGTCATCCTGTTCATCATCGTCTTCATCCACATACTTATATGCCGTCACACCCACTTTATAAGATTTGCCGGCAGTAAGACCATAGATATTGGTATTGCCGTCTTTATCTATACTTTCGTAGCTGCCGCCTATGGATATATCAGGTAACTCCCCTTTTTCGTTTTTTTCATAAGTCATATTTGTTATATCCGTCGCTTTGAGTTCATCGTTATCGACTTCATAAACACTTGCCAAATAGCCGTCTCCGTCAAGAGTGCCCGTAAGATTAACTCCAAAAGCCAAGTCTCCTGCATTTTCTATTATTACATTTGTCGGATCATCAGGTTGATTGATATTTGTATGAACAATTGGAGTATTATTCACGATAACACCGTTTACCTCATCCTCTTTTGAATACACGGCTCTTAGATAATATTTGCCGCTTTTTAAATCCTTGGGAATAAGGAAGGTACCGCTTTTGTCAGCTATAGCTGTTGAATCTATGAGATTTATCAAGAATTCTCCTGATTCTTCCCCTGTGGAGTTTCCATCATCGTCCTCTGTTGTCAGGTAAAAGCTTAGGCTGTCTAACTTACCAAGGTCATTACCATCCCATGTTGCTTCTATGTTTTTTCCTGTACCGTCAATATTGCCTCCTATAGTAGTTAGTTTCGGAAGCACTCCGGCTTCAAACAATATTAAGTCAGCGGAAACCTCAGGTGTTAAAAACTCCCACTCCTTATCAAAATCTCCGTCCTTTGTAAATGTAACACCAAATGTGGCTGTCTTTGATCCCTCGTCATAGGTAACATTGGCGTTTGATTCAGAGAGATTATCGAGTTCCTCATCATAGCAAACAAGGGGGAAGAGTTCAGAGTTATCATTTTTATTTTTTATTGTAAAATTATCTGCCAAAGCCTTAGCATCCTCTTCGCTTTCTGCCGCATAAGTAGCAGTAAGTATATATTTCTTTCCATCGTCAGGCACATAGATTTCATGTATTTCTTTATCGGCATTAGATTTAACATAAGGGTCAGTACCCAATAGCATCGGTGTAGTCACAAAATCGTCTGTCACCGCCGCCGCCGACAGCATTAAATTATTCCCTATGCTCATGTATAAGGTTCTTCCTGTTTCCTCATCGTAATACACGGGTATACCATCACAGCCCAAGAGCTGCGGGAATGTAGGCTGAGCCCCGGAGCCTTTTTTCAAACTGACACTCACATCTCCACCCCAGTAATAGACCACACCTATCCCTATGTCTCCGATGACGGAAGCTGCACCCCAAATCTTTTCGTTGTTTAATCCAAAATCCACCCGGGCAAGCTCTATACCACCGATAAAAGGAATACCTTTTGGTATATAGAGCATTCCTCTTATAAACCCCTCAAAAAATGTCTTATATTGCTCATTGTCTATAAACACTATATAGCCCTGGCCTCTTATGATGCCGTAAAACGTGGCATCTACAGACGCCAAGAAGTATATATCAGGATACCAATCGAACTGCAGTTGCAAGCGAGTCAGTACCTCAATATCCGTTTTCTTAAGTTTCACTCCCGATACTTTTAAACCTATACCCCTAAGGCTCAGCGAAAGATCCGCTCTGGCGGAAAGAACCTTAAAAAGATCAAAGGCCACTGATAACATGAGTTTAAGGGGAGGCAGACCGTCAGTCATAAATATGGTATCATAGAGCTTGTCGAAGCCTCCGCCTCCGCCCGTGATCCATAATATACCCCAACCGTCCACATTGACACCGGGTTCAAAGCCTTCCACATAGAAATACAGTTTATCCGGTATAGGTATGTTTTTGTAGCTTTTAATAGCTAAATCAAATTCCAGCGTAATGACTGTAAACTGGCATTTACCTGCAACACCAAAGGACCAGTCATTTATGGTATTCACTTCCAAAGTTCCCTGCATGGCGGGCATAGCCTCCGTATATGCCGGCAATCCTATGGTGACTTTAAAGTGTAACCCCATAAAACCTTGCCC
The DNA here is from genome assembly GCA_964528875.1 of uncultured Bacteroides sp. GTDB lineage: Bacteria > Bacteroidota > Bacteroidia > Bacteroidales > Bacteroidaceae > Bacteroides_E. The sequence continues at coordinate 13,155 of CAZGUI010000038.1, forward strand.
GCATCCGAAAAGTATGTCATCAACCATAACTTTTGCCTGCCCCGGTGCGTATTCTTTTTTCAGATTACCTGATGTTTTTACTTTTGTATCTTCATAATAATGGTCCCAAAGTTCTCGCAAAGTATCTCCGGGAGAAGTACATATCCAAAATAGCGTAGTTTTAGCACCTAGACTCGGCGGCTCGCTTTCCTTCGCTGTTTTGGATTTTGGTATTAGAAATCCCAAGTCCAAAGCTGCCGAGAAAGAGAGGGTATTGCCTAAAACATAAGTGTTTTTATCAACCTTTGCTTTATCCGTAAGAATAGTATCGTAAACAATTCCAAGGGCGCCATAGGCCATTTTAAACACCATTCCTGAAATGGTTTGAGCTAATCCTGCGGCATTAGGCCAGATTACCATTATAGGCATATCTGTATGCCCTTCAAGTCTTACACCATTTTTATTATATGGAATGAGGCTATATTCCCTGCCGTTTTTTATCTCCGTAAGGGCGGCTTTACCTGTCCACACGCTAGTCCCGGCCACAGAAGTACATAGGTCTCCGTCAAAATCAACATATACGGATTCCGCATCATTTCCTTTGTAATGATAATATATTGAAATAGTACCGTTCTTGAAATCCATACAATTATTTATACTGATGGTATTCCTCCCATCATCCGGAGAAAACCCCTTGTATCTTTCATTGCCTTTATCATCCTTCTCCTTAACAAGGCTGCCTCTGAATGTCAGCAACACCTCTTTATAATTGTCCTTATCATTATTAAAATCCTCTTCCTCTTTATAGCTTTTTATAGTATAGACAGCACTTTCATGATCACCTTCTTGCACAACTGCCACTATACCGTAGCTGAAGCTTTCGTATTTGCTGTCCCCATCCATAATAACCTTAAGGGCCGGTGCCGTAATAATCCTGTCACAGTCTAACATTTGTGCAAACTCTTCGGTAAGATCAAATTTTAGGCTATAGCTGCCCGGCTGCATCTCCTCTGTAAAAATGACTTCAAGAACATTTGCCTCGGGCTTCTGAATGTTTTCCGTTGGTATTTTGTATTGCAAATTTGGATTTGCCATATTGCATGCGTACAAAGAAAATCCCGATCTGTCCCCGTCTAAAAGTAAATCCAAATTATTTCCAGTAACATAAAAATGCCTTTCACCTTTATAATATAGAATATCCGGCTTACTTCCCGTAAATGTTATTTTGGGGAAAGTATTGTAAATTCCCGGGCAAAGAATATATAAACTGTGAGCAGCCAAGAGATTTTCCTGTAATAAACCTTCACTTCCCCCGGCGGTCACATCACTTGTATCGAATACCTTTATATCAATTTTTCTATAATTAGTGTTTTCACCAACCAAAGCTTTAAAAAGGAAACTCCCGTTTCTGACGGTATCAGCTTTACAGTTCATAATATCAACGGTAAAGGGATCATCATAGGTAGGTGTGGGTATAATTTCCTTTCCCCCGCTATCAAGGGGAACAATGCCGGTTGAAGTATAAAAAGCCACGGTTATCTTTTCATAGTCTTTAGGTTTACTTTTTGTGTAATTATCAAATTGTGCCTGAATTTGAAAGGTTGCGGATCCCGGCAGATTAGCCTCAGTCTTTATATAGGATTTCTTATCTTGAGTTAATTCGAGGGACAAAGGGGATACGGCATTTATTGCTATTTCTCCCTTATCTTTTGCTTTTGCATTAGAATAAACACCATAATTAGTGGCTACGATATCACTATCCTTTCCCGATGCTATATCCCCCATATCATAGTAAAGGGAATAAGCACTGTCCGCTGTCAAATACTTCATATTGTTTTTATTGGCAAAATACATAGTGGGGTCGGGAACAAAATCAAAAACAGTGGCAGCCATATTGTTCCAATGGCCGAAGGCCAACCTATAAGGTGTGGATGCTGTGGTGCTGACCGTATAAGCTGTTATGCCGGGTGCCTCGGGGTCATCATATCCGAAAAAAGCCAAAGGTATAAAGTCTGAGGATTCCAATACCTGTTCCTTTTCTATGGTCCGTAATACATTGTTATTGTCCATAACTTTATATATTGCATAGTCTTGCTGACCTAAGGCGCTGTCCAACAGAAGCCTTTGCTTTACGGAAACTTTTTTACCGCTGTCGTTTTTTACTTTATAGCTTAGCATCACCATGCCGTGTTCATTGGAGTTTGTATTTGCCAGCTCTATTCTTTGGGTAAAGGTCAAGTCATCCACAGTCCATGTTGAAATGATTCCGGTGCCATCCAAAGAAGTGGAAACATTATTTCCCCCCAAGCCTAAAAATGAATAATTGCCACCAAATACATATTCTTTCACTTTGTCTCCCGGGTACGTAACTTGAAAAGAAGTAAAGGAAGTATCATATTCATCGCTGTGATATAAAAGCTTCTTGTTATTATCAGATTTTATAAATTTGTTGCCTTCTAAAGTGGATATAGAGAAGCCGCCGTTTTTTGAGGATACATTGACGGTTATATATCCGTCTTCCAGTTTATAAATGCTGTTCTCATTCTGGCTATCGGCTAAAACTATAAAGGACGATATAGGCCCCATAACAGTAAGAATAGCGACTATAAGTATAAAGGATAATAGTCTTTTCATATTAAAAACCCCCTTCCCATCATTCTATATATAGAAAAGTCTTATAGGTGCCTCTGTTTTGGGTTACGAGATAAAGAGTGTAATAGCCGGATTCGTTAACAGTGAAATTATTTGTATCGTCTATTGGTGAAATGCCTTTCATTTCTCCTACTGTCAATACACCTTTGCGCAGATAAACTTTGTAAGGTTCGCCGTCTCCCAAAGGCAGTTTTTTTACGGATAGAGACATGGGGCCTTTTTTCAAAACCGTTACGGCATCCGGCTCCGTCCTTATATCATTTATGGTCACATTTACTTCATCGGCGGAGAATACTTTAACATATCTCTTCCCTTTCCCTTCGTTACCTGCTTCGTCCCTGGCGGTATATGTGATTTCATATTGCCCCGGTGAGGGTTGGGTGCTAAATTCCTCATAGTCCAAAGTTATTTTATCCGAAGCAGTGGCATTGTCTTTAAGAGACACACCTTCTTGAAGCATTGAGTTTAAAGTACCAAGATCCGTACTGGAAAGTACCGTGACGGTCAAAGGGTTAAAAGATATGCTGGGTGCTATTTTGTCAAAACAAGTTATTTCTACAAAAGTAATTGTCTCACGGCCGGCTATATCTACCGCCTTAATTATAAAGCTGCCGTTTTGGTCTGCGGTGAATTCCACCCAGTCACATTCTTCATCTTGGATTTCATCATCCCCGTTTTTGTCTACGGGGGCAGTAACATCTATAGTCTCCCCATTAAATGTGAGCTTTCCCTCTTCGCTCATAGTAGCCTTAAATGTGATAGGGTCTTTATGATATTCGCCGGCTTCCGGCATATTTGACAGCAATATTCCCGGAGAAAACTCGTCAATCTCTTTTACCACCACATTTTCTGAAACAGTATTGCCTGCCAGATCCGTGAAGCGGAACAGGTAAGAACCTCTTTCCATAAAGGTTTTCTCCAGTATACCTTTTTCCTTTTTTATTAGGCTGCCTGCCTCACCGGGACCCTGAACATAGACATCTTCGCTGAAATTACTGAAAGTCACCGTTGCTTCAATTTTTTTAGGCGAATCATCAACTAAAATGCAATCACAAGAAGGAGGCACTTTATCAATTATGTCGCTTACCTCCAAAGGAATATTTCCTTCCTTACCGTTTACGGCCGTACAGTCAAGACTGACATAGGCATTTTTTAAAAAACTCACATATATACCGTCAAGCTCATTTTCCAAAAGGATGTATTCATCCTCACAACCTACATCAACAGGAGTGTCAGTATCCGTATCTTTCAACTCTTTAAATGCAATTTCTTTGATGGGCTTATCCGTTATAAGCTTGGCGGTGATGGTTTGATTTGTTTTTTCCGTTGTAAGTCTTTTTGGGTCGATGATGTTTTCCGTTTCATCAAAATAGCCTTTAGACCACCAAGATAGTTCAATAATGGGGGGTTTGTCATCTATGATGTTCACACTGACAGTGCCGCTTCCTATATTTCCGGCCAAATCTCTCATGGCTATTTCTACACTTTTATTTTCTGTAAAAGTAAGAGTATATTTTCCTTCTTCTTTTGTAAGTCCTGTGGGGCTTAAAAGCTCTATCTTATCTGGGGGAGTTTTATCATCTTTTAAAGAAAAATATTTATTTACCGTTAAGAAATCAACTCTTTCATAATCCACCTCATCAAGGGAGGGCATTACATTATCTAACTGCTCCCATAAGCTGAGAGGGAAAGAATAGGACACGCTGTTATCAGATTCGTCTATTATAAAAACAGTGAAAGAAGCGGCAGCGGCGACTTTTATAGTTGTTCCGCTGGTAGTAACACCGTCCACGGCATCGTTTGAAGCATTTTCGTAGGTTATGCCTTCTATAGATGCGTTATCACCGTTTAATACAATCATTTTGGTTTTGCTTTCGTCAATTATTTTTACATTTAGAGAGTAATAGCCGGCAGGGGATAGTAAAGCACTCAAATCCTCGTTTAATTCAGGGTCAGGATTCCAATAGCTTTTATCCTTTAACTTATTTCCATAGCCTCTGTTGATTTCAAATATTGCTGTAGGAGGGTTATTATCCTTGGGTATTAAATTTTCTTCATCTATTTCAGAGTCTTCGTTGTGTTCGTATAGGTCATCCATTGATTGCTTTTCTTTTTTCTCAATTATTGGAATGGGCAATGTTACCGTTCTTTCCCCTGTCATTCCGTCGTCATATTCATATTCAAAGGTATAGCTGTCATCCTCTCCATAGACAAAAGTGTGACTTAACAATTTACCGTTTAAACCCGTCAAAGGTATCGGTGAACTGAGCCATACATCTACAGCTCCGTCCGTATCTGTCATACCCTGCGGTACTTCATGGGAAGCAAATTCGCGGTAATACCATTTCACGATAGGGCTTGGAGCTCTCCTTGCCGAACCGTCAATGATTATAAGGGGTGCATCGTCACTTAAATACCATCCCGGCTGCGGAACACGTGCAGTTTTATATTCCATCATGGCTATGATAGTGTCTTCATTGGAATTCATCTCCACAGATGCCCTGTTAACAGTAAGAGCTCTTACCTGACCGCCGTATAGGGGAGCAGCCTGATATATATCGGCAAACATTGTAAAAGCCGAACCTTCAGTTGCTGGAATAAAGTCTTTGCCTTCGTTTGCCGTAGGTTCAGCATAGACGGAGTATTTGCCTGCCTCATTTTCTCCGTAAATAGTTATATTCATATTTTCATACCCGGTAGTTTCATGATCTATAGCTATACTTCTTTTTTCATTATAACGCTCTCCGAACACATCCCTGTAGCTGATGGTATAATCACCGTCTTTGAATATACTTAGGAAATCTTTCCCTGTGGTATAACCGTTATTTACATTATGATAGGGTAGTGGAGTAATGTTATTGATAGGCAGATTGAAATTTGCACTTACACAGTATAAAGGAAAATCTTTTTCAGGCTTATTAGGATTTTGGTAATGATAATAGGGAACACTTTCGATAACATAATCTGCGCTAATAGTAGTAGCTTGGGGTTTAGTGTTTTTTACATTATTTAGGGTAATAGATTTTTCCCCTATGTTATAGGCCTCGTCAATAGCTTTTATAAAAATATCAATACTTCTATCTCCCAGATTATCCTTATCATATTTATAAACACCATAAATTGTAAGGTATATGCACCCGTCTATGTCTTCTCTTTCAACCTTATATATACCGCTGGCGCTTGGCGTGTCTGATAACCATGTCTCCGATTCGCCTTCCGGTATAACAATTGAGAAGTATTCCGTAAGTCCTAACCTTTCCATATAATTGTCATCAAATTTTAAATACACATTGCATTTGTTTTCATCCATGATTGCGAAATGGAAAGCATAGCCGTCTCCCTCTCCTTCCGATTCATCTATAACATCTTTAACTACTATTGTGGGGGGAGTCTTATCTAAATGAGGGGCTTTTACATCTAAAATATTAAAATTATCATAAACGTTATTAGTGAAAAACCAGTTGCCATCTTTTTTTAACAGCTCAATTTCATCTGTCGCCTCTATAATTGTCGTGTTCTCATCCTCGCCTGCAAAGTAGTAAGCTGTAAGACCTTCAGTGGTTGAGTCTCTAAGACTTGTCACCATGGCTGTAACTTTTTGAGAAGGTATGCCTTCCTCGGGAGACAGAGAAACTATCATTTCAGGGACTTCGGCCGATGTATCTATGATAAGTACACTTTCTCCTGATTTATTGCCGTTGGCATGACATATCTGATAATGAATTATATTTTCTTCGCCTTTTATTAAAGGTATATTAGCGGTATCATAAGCGGACAATATGTCTTTGGAGCTATCCACAAATACAGGTTCATATGGAGTATTTATTTCTGCCCAAATAGCTTTATCCTTGCTTTTACTTTCATCTATACCCTTAGTTGCGTTCCAAACCTTTATATAAAATTCATCGTTTTCAGAGATAGTTGAAAAATGAAACTTTTTTAGAATTGTAACAAAATCATTTTCACCAAAGCCCATCAAAATATATGGGGATTTTTCATATACAGCTTCCTCATCTATCTCATGAACATAAAATACGGATGATGTGCCTAACTTATCACACAACATCCCGGCACTTGAATCCTTTGGGGTAAATTCCGTCACTATTTTTGATAAGCCAAATTCCCCCGGGACTGTAGTGTCCACTATCAAGTCATTTATTTCATAGCAATCTTCACGTCCGGAGGTCTTAGCTTTTGCCACTGCTTTAACTGTATAATGGCCGGAGGGATACTCTATATCAGGCAAGGTTATAGATGTGGACATAGACAACGGTGTTTTGTATATGACTTCAGGATCATCATCCTTATAAAGTGCAAAATAAGAGTTCTCTAAATCCATGTCTTTGGCGCCCCAGCCGGGCATTAAAATATTTGAAACAGAAACATTAAAATTTACTCCTGATAGGGTCGTAAGATACTTTGGCCCGTCGCCGGGTGATTGCCAGCCTTCATTTAAATTGTAAGATGTTGTTATTTCTACATCGTGAATTTTTTTATTTCCCGGTGCCAAATGTAAAGAATATGTTTCGGTGGAAGTAGGAGCACCAGGGACATTTAATGTATCATCCTTGCCAAACAAACTATAGCCAATGGTAGCTTCTACATCAATTTCTCCGTAATAATTGCCTTCAATAATACTTCCTGTTATATCATCATCGTAATATATGGCCCAGCCTTCAAAGCTGTCAAAAATATTTTCTATATCCACTTCGTCATAAACCGCATCTGTCACCGTATTGACAGTTTTGAAGGAATAATAGTCTGACTCTTGTTTAATTTGGAAAATAATTATAGCTTTTACATCTCCAGATATTCCTCCTGTTTCAAGTGTTGTCGTCTGTGTCGGAGCCTTTACTCCCATAAAAGCTTTCGTGATGAGTCCGCTTTTGGTCGATATCTCCATTACAGGGGCTCTTAAATCTTTAACAAAAGTACAAGGACCCCAGATACTTTCATTTTTATTAGAACTGCAATCAGATACTTTTATATATAAATCCCTTTCGTGTAGACTATCACCTTCAAATCCATAGGTAACTGTAGTCTTTACTTTTTCCTTATTGCCCTCTAAGCCTAAAAGTGGTTTCCAATCATCTTGGGCAGGCTCTTCACCCTTTTTCATCCAAGCATAATAAACCTTATTAGTATCTATATTGCTTTTATCAGAGAATGTTAAATCCGCAGCAAAATACCATCCACTACCTTCCTTATAGGAATAAATCCTATCTGCAGTTATTGTGGGAGGGTTGTGGTCCAATATTTCATCCAATTCAGTCCCGTCTAAAACAAAGCTTGTGGTGTTTTTATTTCCTATCGCATCTTCGCCTTTTATTATTAAAGTGCTTCCGTCTAAAGGCAAACCTACTGTTGTTGCGTCGCCATCCAAACGTAAGTGGAGGAATAAATCCGCAGAATTCTTATTGCTCCCAATCTGTTTAAAGGCGTAATCTTTGCTAAAAGCACCTGATTCCCAATCTTCGGGGGAAGGCGGATTCGCTGAATTTGTTACAGCATAATTAAGGATTATTTTTTCTAATTCTTCTTTTTCAAAGCCGCTGTCCCCGAGATCCCACTGAAAGCTGCCTTCTAATGTAGCATCCTCCCCAATGGGTAGGACACCGCTTCCATTGTCCTGTATTTTAAAAGGGAAGTAAAAGCAGTCGATCTTTTCATCCCCGGAAGAAGAATAGAGCACAGGCTTATTGTCGCCTTCTACGGTATTGACAGAAATGGTAGGCGCCCCGGTATCAAGGACGAATTCGTCGGCCATAAGGTTTTCTGGAATGACGATATTGCCCGGCAGAGTATTCCCTACTTTATCTGTAATATATTCACCATAAGAGTTTTCGAAAAATGATACCAAGATTTTATTATTTCCCACTTCCATTGTTGTATTTTTATCCACGGTGAAGCTTCGGAACACAAGATTGCCGTTATCCTTAAAATAGTTACCTTGTAAATAAACCGGGTCTAACCCCTTATACATATTCAAGGTGATAACAAAGCTATTGGGAAGTGGATTGGGAGTTTCTTTGTAATAATATAAAGGTTCTGAGAATGTAATCTCGGGAGTGATTACAGCACCGGGACCAACATAACCACCTTTGCTTTTATCCACATGAAGATTGATTTTCTTTATTTCGGGAGAAGACGTATCAATATAAATCTTATTTGACAGATTAGAAAATTCAGAGGACTTCACCGGATTGCCAGCAAGGTCAGTTATAAGGGAAGGGGAAGTATAGCTTATAAGCCCGTTGGGCCCCCAATGCCCGGAAAGGCTGCCTGTATAGGTCATTACTCTGAGGGGATAGCTGGAGCTTAATGCATTTTTGCTGCCGTCCATAATACCGTCAATCCCGGTTATGCAATAGTTTAAATTCGCTCCTCCGATTTCATCAGGTATGTTGTATCGAAAAGTGAGGGTTCTGCCTCTTAAACTGATTAACTCAGCTTTAAGCATATCAATATCAGTTACTTGGGTACCATCAAGATTTTGAAGTTTAAGCTTCAGGTATATATTACTGTGGTCATTTGTGTTTAAATCGGAAAATCGTATAGGCTCATTGTATTCCACATGAATAAAAATTTCCTTATCATCTTTAACAAAATTATAACAAGTATCTCTATCAATTTCCCTTGAAGCAGATACAGTCTTTACAGCAGGATAAACATCGTCGGCAAAAACCAAAGCAGGGTCCTTCATAAAGGTGCAGCCACCATTATCACTATACCAACCATAGCACAATTTCATATAAGGGTCTTGTATTCTTACATAATTCATGTCTCCGAATGACGTATAACCATCAGTGAGGATAGAGCTAGTATAATTTATATAGTCTTTCCCCTTTGAATCCTGAATAAGTGCAAATTGTGAGGCGGGAAAACAGCCGGCAAGACTGGCCCTCATACATACTAAAAGGTCTTTCTTTTCTACTAATTCACCTAAAATTGGGTCAAAATTCTTTAGGTTTTTTTCAAAATTCCCCGTGTAATTATACGCTTCTGTGGAATGGTATAACCCAGTAAAATAATAAATTGAGTTGTAGTATGCCAATTCATTAGTCAACACATATTGATTGTAAAAAGCTTGGTTATAAATTGCAACATTAATTGACGGTAAAATTATGGTAAAAGTGTATAATGCTT
>CAZGUI010000039.1:0-22746 GCA_964528875.1 uncultured Bacteroides sp.
GAGGTATTACTATTAATACATCTCACGTTGAGTATGAAACAGAAAATCGTCACTACGCTCACGTAGACTGTCCTGGTCACGCTGACTATGTTAAAAACATGGTTACTGGTGCTGCTCAAATGGATGGTGCTATCATTGTAGTTGCTGCAACTGATGGTCCTATGCCTCAAACTCGTGAACACATTCTTTTAGCTCGTCAGGTAAACGTTCCACGTCTTGTTGTATTTATGAACAAATGTGATATGGTTGATGATGAGGAGATGTTAGAGTTAGTAGAAATGGAAATGAGAGAACTTCTTGATTTCTATAACTTCGAAGGCGATGATACTCCAATTATTCGTGGATCTGCTTTAGGTGCATTGAATGGTGTTGAAAAATGGGAAAATCAAATTATGGAATTAATGGATGCAGTTGATACTTGGATTCCATTGCCTCCACGTGATGTTGATAAACCATTCTTGATGCCTGTTGAGGACGTGTTCTCAATTACAGGTCGTGGTACTGTTGCAACTGGTCGTATTGAGGCTGGTATTGTAAAAGTAGGAGACGAAGTTGAACTTTTAGGTTTAGGTGAAGACAAAAAATCAGTTGTAACTGGTGTTGAAATGTTCCGTAAACTATTAGATCAAGGAGAAGCTGGCGATAACGTAGGTTTATTACTTCGTGGTATCGACAAAGACGAAATCAAACGTGGTATGATTGTATGTCACCCAGGTCAAGTTAAACCACGCAGCAAATTCAAAGCTGAGGTTTATATCTTGAAGAAAGAAGAAGGTGGACGTCACACTCCATTCCATAACAAATATCGTCCTCAGTTCTATTTACGTACTCTTGATATTACTGGTGAAATCACACTTCCTGATGGAGTTGAAATGGTTATGCCTGGTGATAACGTAACTATTACTGTTGAGTTGATCCACCCAGTAGCAATCAATGAAGGTTTACGTTTCGCTATTCGCGAAGGTGGACGTACAGTAGGTGCTGGACAAATCACTCAAATTATTGAGTAATTTATAATATATAACATTCCTTAGTGCAAAAACTTGCACTAAGGTTGTTTTATTTATTTACGGGAGTAGCTCAGTTGGCAGAGCACTGGTCTCCAAAACCAGGTGTCGGGAGTTCGAGCCTCTCCTTCCGTGCAAATTTTAAGAAAATGAACGTAATAAAAAGCATTAGAAACTATATTAAAGAGTCTTACGACGAACTTGTACATAAAGTGTCGTGGCCTACTCGCACCGAGTTAGCAAACAGTGCAGTGATTGTGTTATCTGCTTCCCTGATAATTGCATTGATTGTTTTTGCTATGGACTTCTGTTTTCAAACTTTGTTGGAAAGCTTCATCTATCCACACTAAAAAGAAAGAGTTAGTAAATGTCTGAGATAAAGAAAAGATGGTACGTTTTACGTGCTATTAGTGGTAAAGAAACACAAGCCAAAGAGTACATTGAAGCAACAATGAAAAATACTTCTCTTGGAGAATATGTGTCTCAGGTATTGATTCCTACTGAAAAAGTCTACCAAGTAAGAGGTGGAAAGAAAATATTGACTGAAAGAAATTATCTTCCAGGTTATATTTTAGTAGAAGCTGCTCTTGTGGGGGAGGTTGCTTATCAGCTCCGAAACACGCCCAATGTGATTGGGTTTTTAGGCGGAACTGATAATCCATCACCTTTGAGGCAATCAGAGATTAATCGTATACTTGGAACCGTTGACGAATTACAAGAAGCTGGAGAAGAAATGAGTATCCCGTATATTGTAGGCGATGAGGTTAAAGTTATACATGGTCCATTTAATGGATTCTCTGGTAAGATTGAGGAAATAAATACTGAGAAAAAGAAGTTAAAGGTCATGGTCAAGATATTCGGAAGAAAAACTTCTCTCGAACTAGGCTTTATGCAAGTTGAAAAAGAATAAAATTGTTGTTACGCTGTTTTATTCTTGCATTAAATAAATAAATAAATAAAAATTAAAAATGGCTAAAGAAGTTGCTGGACTAATCAAATTACAGATTAAAGGAGGCGCAGCAAACCCATCACCTCCCGTTGGCCCTGCATTAGGTGCAAAGGGAATTAACATTATGGAGTTTTGCAAGCAATTCAACGCCAGAACCCAAGAACAAGCAGGAAAAATTCTTCCTGTGATTATCACTTACTATACGGATAAGTCTTTCGATTTTGTCGTTAAGACTCCTCCTGTTGCTGTACAATTACTTGAAACAGCAAAAGTAAAGGGTGGTTCTTCTGAACCTAACCGTAAAAAAGTGAAAACTTTAACTTGGGATCAAATCCGTACAATTGCCGAAGATAAAATGGTAGACTTAAACTGTTTTACAGTAGAATCTGCTATGAAAATGGTAGCTGGTACAGCTAGAAGTATGGGTATTGCTGTAAAGGGAAAATTCCCGGAAAACAATTAAAAACTTCAATTCAATGAGTAAACTGACAAAAAATCAAAAGTTAGCTGCAGAAAAAATTGAAGCAGGAAAGGCATACTCACTAAAAGAAGCTGCTCATTTAGTAAAGGATATAACTTTTACTAAGTTTGATGCTTCTTTGGATATAGATGTACGTTTAGGAGTTGATCCACGTAAAGCTAATCAAATGGTGAGAGGTGTCGTAACACTTCCACATGGGACTGGAAAGAATGTGCGAGTATTAGTACTTTGTACACCTGATGTTGAAGATGCTGCAAAAGAAGCTGGCGCTGACTATGTTGGTCTTGACGAGTATATCGAAAAGATTCAAGGAGGATGGACAGATGTTGATGTTATCATCACAATGCCATCTGTTATGGGAAAAATAGGACCGTTAGGTCGTGTTTTAGGACCTAGAGGTTTAATGCCAAACCCTAAGAGTGGTACGGTTACTATGGATGTAGCTAATGCCGTTAAAGAGGTTAAGCAAGGTAAAATTGACTTTAGAGTAGATAAAAGTGGTATTGTTCACACCTCTATTGGTAGGATATCATTTACTCCAAAGCAAATTTATGAAAATGCAAAGGAGTTTATTGATGTTTTAATAAAACTTAAACCTGCAGCCGCTAAAGGTACATATCTAAGAAGTATTTATCTTTCTAGTACAATGAGTAAAGGGATAAAAATTGATCCTAAATCTGTTGCTACAATAGAAGAAATTCAATAAAAAGAGTACAATGAGAAAGGAAGATAAAGCGATTATAATTAAAGAGCTTAGTGCTGCTGTTCAAGAGTTTCCTCACATGTATTTAGTAGATACTACAGCGATGGATTCTGTTGCAACTAGTGAATTACGTCGTGCTTGTTTTGAAGCAGGTGTAACATTAAGAGTTGTAAAGAATTCACTGTTACAGAAAGCATTCGAAAGCGCAGAGTTTGATTTCTCTCCGTTTTATGGTTGCTTGAAAGGTACTACTGCGGTGATGTTCTCTGAGACTGCTAATGCACCAGCTAAGTTAATTAAGAAAAGTGCTAAGAAAGGAATTCCTGCACTAAAAGCAGCTTATGCTGAAGAGGGATTCTATATCGGTGCAGAGCATTTAGAAGCTCTAGTTAGTATTAAGAGTAAAGAAGAAGTTATTGCTGATATTATTGCATTATTGCAGTCACCAGCGAAGAACGTTATCTCTGCTCTACAATCTGGTGGTAACACCATTCACGGAGTGTTGAAAACTCTTAGTGAGCGCGAATAAAATATCATAAACAATAGTAAACAAACAATTTAAATTATATAAAAATGGCAGATTTGAAAGATTTTGCAGAACAATTAGTTAACTTGACAGTAAAAGAAGTTAATGAACTTTCAACTATCCTTAAGGAAGAATACGGAATTGAACCTGCTGCTGCAGCTGTTGCTGTTGCTGCTTCAGGAGATGGAGCTGGTGCAGCTGTTGAAGAAAAAACATCATTCGATGTTGAATTAAAATCAGCTGGTTCAGCTAAGCTAAAAGTCGTAAAAGCTGTGAAAGAAGCTTTAGGCATCGGATTAAAAGAAGCTAAAGACTTAGTAGACGCTGCTCCTAGTGTGCTAAAAGAAGGTCTTACAAAAGACGAAGCTGAAGCATTGAAAAAGGAACTTGAAGAAGCAGGAGCAGAAGTTGAATTTAAATAATAATAAAGACCTGTAATACAGGTAATTTGGTTAAGAATCCTTCTTGAAGGGTTCTTAGCCTTTTTGTGTTTATATTAAAATTAAATTTTCTTCAAATTCAACAAGTGATGTCTTCAAAAACTGTTAATAATAGAATTAATTTTGCAACCATAAAAAATCCTTTTCCTCATCCGGATTTTTTAGAGGTACAATTGAAATCATATCAAGATTTCATTCAATTGGATACCCCACCTGAAAAGAGGAAAAAAGAAGGATTATATAAGGTTTTTGCTGAAAACTTCCCCATTACAGATACTCGAAATAATTTCGTACTCGAGTTTTTGGATTACTATGTTGATCCCCCTCGCTATACAATCAAGGAGTGTATAGAGCGTGGGCTCACTTATAGTGTGCCATTAAAAGCGAAACTGAAATTATATTGTACCGACCCTGAACATGAGGATTTCGATACTGTAATTCAGGATGTGTTTTTAGGGCCTATTCCTTATATGACAGAGAAAGGAACCTTTGTCATTAATGGTGCTGAGCGTGTTGTGGTTTCACAACTTCATCGTTCGCCCGGTGTTTTCTTTGCACAAAGCATTCATGCTAATGGTGTTAAGCTTTATTCAGCAAGAGTTATTCCTTTCAAAGGATCTTGGATTGAGTTTGCAACAGACATACATAATGTGATGTATGCCTACATTGATAGAAGAAAAAAACTTCCAGTTACTACTCTTTTACGTGCCATTGGTTTTGAAAACGATAAAGATATTTTAGAGATATTCAATTTAGCTGAAGAAGTTAAAGCGAATAAAACCAATTTACGTAAATCTGTAGGTAGAAAATTAGCAGCTCGTGTTTTAAAAACTTGGATTGAAGACTTCGTTGATGAAGATACCGGTGAAGTGGTTTCTATTGAGCGTAATGAAATTGTTATTGATCGGGAAACTATCATTGAGGAAGAACATATTGATATGATTCTAGACTCTGGTGCACAACATATTTTGTTGCACAAAGAATCTAGAGATCAAAATGATTATTCCATTATCTATAACACTTTACAAAAAGACCCAAGTAACTCTGAAAAAGAGGCTATACTATATATCTATCGTCAATTAAGAAATGCCGATCCGGCAGATGACGCTAGTGCTAGAGAAGTTATATCTAATTTATTCTTCTCTGACAAACGATACGATTTAGGTGATGTGGGACGCTATCGTATCAATAAGAAATTAAAACTCGATATTGATCCGGAGGTTAAGGTTTTAACTAATGAGGATATTATTGAGATTATTAGATATTTAATTGAGTTGGTGAACTCAAAAACGGATGTAGATGATATTGACCACTTAAGTAACCGTAGAATTAGAACGGTGGGTGAGCAATTATCTAATCAATTCTCTATCGGTTTAGCCCGTATGGCTCGAACCATTCGTGAACGTATGAATGTAAGAGACAACGAGGTCTTTACTCCGGTTGATTTGATTAATGCTAAGACAATTTCTTCAGTAATCAACTCATTCTTTGGAACGAATGCACTTTCTCAATTTATGGATCAAACCAATCCGCTAGCTGAAATTACGCATAAGCGTAGAATGTCAGCTCTTGGTCCTGGTGGTCTGTCTCGTGAAAGAGCTGGTTTCGAAGTTCGTGACGTTCACTACACTCATTATGGTCGTTTATGTCCTATTGAAACTCCTGAAGGCCCTAACATTGGTTTGATTTCATCTTTGTGTATTTATGCAAAGATCAACCACATGGGATTCATTGCTACACCTTATAGGAAAGTAGAGAAGAGTAAGGTTAACATTGACGATAATTCTGTCGTATATTTAACCGCAGAGGAAGAAGAGGGTAAAATCATTGCTCAAGGTAATGCTCCTTTAGATGAAAAAGGAAATTTCATAAATAAACGTGTGAAATCTCGTTTGGATGCAGACTATCCGGTAGTTGAACCTTCAGAGGTTGATTTAATGGATGTCGCTCCTCAACAAATTGCATCTATTGCTGCTTCCTTGATTCCTTTCTTGGAGAACGATGATGCCAACCGTGCTTTGATGGGATCTAACATGATGCGTCAGGCAGTACCATTAGTTGTAAATGAGTCTCCAATAGTAGGTACAGGGATTGAAGGACAATTGGTGAGAGATTCTCGTACTCAAATTGCTGCTGAAGGTGATGGTGTAGTTGAATATGTAGATGCGCAAGTTATTCGTATCAATTATGATAGAACAGCAGAAGAAGACCTAGTTAGCTTTGAATCTTCTGTTAAAGAATACTTCCTTTCTAAGAATTTAAAGACTAACCAAAATATGGTTGTTGACTTGAAACCTATCTGTGTAACAGGTGAAAGAGTGACTGAAGGTCAAATTTTAACTGAAGGATATTCTACTGAAAAAGGTGAGTTGGCATTAGGTAAGAATCTTGTAGTTGCTTATATGCCTTGGAAAGGGTATAACTATGAGGATGCTATTGTGCTTAGCGAGCGTTTAGTGCGTGAGGATGTTTTAACCTCTATCCATGTTGAAGAGTATTCATTAGAAGTACGTGAAACAAAACGAGGAATGGAAGAACTAACTTCTGATATTCCAAATGTTAGTGAAGAGGCAACTAAAGATTTAGATGAAAACGGAATTGTTCGTATTGGTGCTCGTATTAAACCGGGTGATATTTTAATTGGTAAGATTACTCCTAAAGGAGAATCTGACCCTTCTCCTGAAGAAAAATTACTACGTGCAATTTTTGGAGATAAAGCAGGTGATGTTAAAGATGCATCATTAAAAGCTTCTCCTTCATTGAGTGGTGTAGTTATTGATAAAAAACTATTCTCTCGTATTGTTAAAACTCGTGACTCTAAACGTACTGATAGGGCTTTGTTACCTAAAATAGATGAAGAGTTTGAACAAGAAGTTGCTAAGTATAAGAAGATTTTAGTTGAACGACTATTGACTCTGACCGAAGGAAAAACTTCTCTAGGTGTTAAGAACTATTTAGATGAAGAGTTAATTTCACATGGTGCAAGATATACTGCAGCAAACTTGAAAAACTTAGATTTCTTCGCTATCCATATGAATGATTGGACAGAAGATGAACATACTAATGTTTTAATCAGACAACTTATTCTGAATTACATTAAGAAGTATAAAGAGTTAGATGCTGATATGAAACGCAAGAAATTTGCGGTAACTGTTGGAGATGAACTTCCAGCAGGTATCATTAGAATGGCTAAAGTTTATATTGCTAAGAAGAGAAAAATTGGTGTAGGTGATAAGATGGCTGGACGTCATGGAAACAAAGGTATTGTTTCACGTATTGTACGTCAGGAAGATATGCCATTCTTAGAAGACGGAACCCCTGTAGATATTGTATTAAATCCATTGGGTGTACCTTCTCGTATGAACTTAGGACAGATCTTCGAGGCAGTATTAGGATATGCTGGTAAAAAACTAGGAGTTAAATTTGCTACTCCAATTTTTGATGGTGCAACCATTGAGGATATTTCTGAATGGACAGACAAAGCAGGTCTGCCTCGTTATGGTAAAACATACCTATACGATGGTGGTACCGGAGAGCGCTTTGACCAGGCAGCTACTGTAGGAGTTACTTACATGCTGAAGCTAGGTCATATGGTAGAAGATAAGATGCACTCTCGTTCTATTGGACCTTACTCGCTGATTACACAGCAACCATTAGGAGGTAAGGCTCAATTTGGAGGACAGCGTTTTGGTGAGATGGAGGTTTGGGCATTAGAGGCATTTGGTGCAGCTCATATCTTAAGAGAAATCTTAACTATAAAATCTGATGATGTTGTAGGTCGTTCAAAGGCCTATGAGTCAATAGTAAAAGGTGATCTCATACCGGAACCGGGTATACCAGAATCTCTTAATGTATTACTTCACGAGTTGAGAGGACTCGCTTTGAATGTTAATTTGGAGTAGTATAAGATGAATCAGAGAAGAGTCGTAGTTTCTACTTCTCTTCTGTATTTAACTCTTAATTTTCAATAATTTAATCATATGGCTTTTAGAAAAGAAAGAAAAAATAAAAGTAATTTCTCGAAAATAACAATTGGATTAGCTTCTCCGGAGCTTATCCTTGAAAGATCGAGTGGTGAAGTTTTAAAGCCTGAAACTATAAACTATCGTACGTACAAACCTGAACGTGATGGCTTGTTTTGTGAGCGCATTTTTGGTCCTATAAAAGACTATGAATGTCACTGTGGTAAGTACAAACGTATTAGATATAGAGGAATCACTTGTGATCGATGTGGTGTTGAGGTAACAGAGAAGAAAGTTCGTCGTGAACGCACAGGACATATCGAATTGGTTGTGCCTGTAGCTCATGTATGGTATTTTCGCTCTTTGCCTAATAAAATGGGTTATCTTTTAGGTATTCCTACAAAGAAACTTGACTCATTGATTTATTATGAACGCTACATTGTTATCCAAGCAGGGATAAAAGAGACCGATGGTATCAATGAATATGATCTTTTAACTGAAGAAGAATATCTAGATATTCTAGATTCACTTCCGGAAGACAATGAATTGTTGGATGATAGTGACCCTAATAAGTTCATAGCTAAGATGGGAGCAGAAGCAATATCTGATCTTCTTTCTCGCATGGATTTAGATTCTTTGTCTTATGAATTGAGAGACAAAGCAACAAACGATACTTCAAAACAACGTAGAAATGAAGCTTTAAAACGCTTACAGGTTGTAGAAGCTTTCCGTTCATCTAGAGGAAGAAATAAACCAGAGTGGATGATTGTGAAGATTGTTCCGGTTATTCCACCCGAACTACGTCCTTTAGTACCATTGGATGGAGGGCGTTTTGCAACATCTGACTTAAATGATTTATATCGTCGAGTTATTATTCGTAATAATCGTTTGAAACGACTTATTGAGATCAAAGCTCCAGAGGTTATTTTAAGAAATGAAAAGCGTATGCTTCAAGAGTCTGTTGACTCTCTCTTCGATAACTCTCGTCGTTCTACAGCGGTTAAAGCTGATGGTAACCGTCCATTAAAATCATTATCTGATAGCTTAAAAGGTAAACAAGGTCGTTTCCGTCAGAACTTATTAGGTAAACGTGTGGACTATTCTGCTCGTTCGGTGATTGTTGTAGGTCCTGAACTTAGAATGCATGAGTGTGGTTTACCTAAATTGATGGCTGCAGAATTATACAAACCATTTATTATACGTAAGTTAATAGAAAGAGGTATTGTAAAAACAGTAAAATCAGCCAAGAAAATAATTGATCGCAAAGACCCAATTATTTGGGATATCTTGGAATATGTAATGAAAGGTCATCCTGTACTATTGAACAGGGCTCCTACATTGCACCGTTTAGGTATTCAAGCTTTCCAGCCTAAGATGATTGAAGGTAAAGCTATTCAATTACATCCTTTGGCTTGTACTGCGTTTAATGCTGACTTTGACGGTGACCAAATGGCGGTTCACTTGCCTTTAAGTAATGAAGCTATTTTAGAAGCTCAAATATTAATGTTGGCTTCTCATAATATTTTGAACCCAGCAAATGGTGCTCCTATTACTGTTCCTTCACAAGATATGGTGTTAGGTTTATACTACATATCTAAACTTCGTAAAGGTTCTAAGGGAGAAGGACTTGTATTCTACGGTCCTGAGGAAGTAACTATTGCATATAATGAAGGTAGAGTTGACATTCACGCTCCCGTTAAGGTAGTGGTAAAAGACCTGGATGAAGAGGGTAACCTTGTATCCAAAATGGTTGAAACCTCTGTTGGACGTGTTATTGTGAATGAAATTGTACCGGAAGAGGTAGGATATGTAAATACTGTTATATCAAAGAAAACACTTCGTAACTTAATTGGAGAAGTGATTAAGGTATGTGGTATGGTTCGTACTGCTGACTTCTTAGATGGTATTAAAGATCTTGGATATAAAATGGCCTTTAAAGGTGGTTTATCTTTTAACTTAGATGATATTATCATACCAAAAGAAAAAGATGAACTGATTAAAAAAGGTTACGAAGAGGTTGAACAAGTAATGAATACTTATAATATGGGATTCATTACTAACAATGAACGTTATAACCAAGTAATTGATATATGGACACACGTGAATACCGAGTTGTCTAATACATTGATGAATGCTTTCTCTACCGATGATCAAGGATTTAACGCTGTTTACATGATGTTAGATTCAGGAGCTCGTGGTTCTAGAGAACAGATTCGTCAGTTATCAGGTATGCGTGGTTTGATGGCCAAACCTCAGAAGGCGGGTGTAACAGGTGGACAAATTATTGAAAACCCTATTATTTCAAACTTTAAGGAAGGTCTTTCTGTACTTGAGTACTTTATATCTACTCACGGTGCTCGTAAAGGTCTTGCCGATACAGCTTTGAAAACGGCTGATGCCGGATATCTAACTCGTCGTTTAGTTGACGTTTCTCACGATGTGATTGTGATGGAGGATGATTGTGGCACCTTA
This sequence comes from uncultured Bacteroides sp., assembly GCA_964528875.1. Taxonomy (GTDB): domain Bacteria; phylum Bacteroidota; class Bacteroidia; order Bacteroidales; family Bacteroidaceae; genus Bacteroides_E. Next base: position 10,541 of record CAZGUI010000039.1, read on the forward strand.
CGTGGATTAATTTGTACAGACTTAAAGAATAATGATGAAGTTATTGCTACACTGTATGAACGTATCCTAGGACGTGTATCAGTTCACGATATTGTACATCCAAACACTGGTGATATCATTGTTCATAGTGGTGAGGAAATAACTGAAGAAATTGCAGAACAAATACAAGCATCTCCAATAGAAAGTGTTGAGGTCCGTTCAGTGTTAACTTGTGAATCTAAGAAAGGGGTTTGTGCTAAATGTTATGGACGTAACTTAGCTACTAACCGAATGGTTCAAATGGGTGAAGCAGTAGGTGTTGTTGCAGCACAATCTATTGGTGAACCGGGTACTCAGTTAACCTTGCGTACATTCCATGCGGGAGGTACTGCTGCGAATATTGCAGCAAATGCAAATGTTATTGCTAAGAATAACTCACGAGTTGAATTTGAAGAACTTCGTACCGTTGATTTCATCAATGAAGAGAATGAGGCTTCTAAAATTGTAGTGGGTCGTTTGGCTGAAGTTCGCTTTGTAGATATTAATACAGGTATTGTATTGTCTACTCATAATATACCTTACGGTTCTACTCTTTACGTATCAGAAGGTGAAGAGGTTAAAAAAGGAACTACTGTTGCTAAGTGGGATCCATTTAATGCGGTTATCATTACTGAGGCTACAGGTATCATTGAGTTTGAAGATGTTATTGAAGGTATTACTTATAATATTGAGTCTGATGAATCAACGGGTTTACGTGAAATTGTAATCATTGAATCAAAAGATAAAACTAAAGTGCCTTCAGCGCATATTAAGACAGAAAAAGGAGACTTGATTCGTACCTATAACTTGCCTGTTGGAGGTCACGTTGTTATTGATGATGGTCAACAAGTTAAGTCGGGTGAAGTATTAGTTAAGATACCTCGTGCAGTGGGTAAAGCCGGTGATATCACGGGTGGTCTTCCACGTGTTACTGAGTTATTTGAAGCTCGTAACCCATCTAACCCTGCAGTTGTTTCTGAAATTGATGGTGAGGTTTCTATGGGAAGTATTAAACGTGGTCGTAGAGAGGTTATTATTACCTCAAGAACAGGTGAAGTTAAGAAGTACTTAGTACCTCTATCTAAACAAATTCTTGTTCAAGAAAACGACTATGTGCGTGCTGGAACTCCTCTTTCCGATGGAGCAATTACGCCTGCTGATATTCTTGCTATTAAAGGACCTACTGCAGTTCAAGATTACATTGTAAACGAAGTTCAAGACGTTTACCGCTTACAAGGTGTGAAGATTAATGATAAGCACTTTGAGGTTATTGTACGTCAAATGATGCGTAAGGTACAAATAGAGGAGTCTGGTGATACTACATTGTTAGAACAACAAGTGGTAGATAAACTAGAGTTTATGGAGGCTAATGATCGTATTTGGGGTAAGAAAGTAGTTATCGATGCAGGTGACTCTGAAAACTTCAAAGTGGGTCAAATTCTTACGGCTCGCAGACTTCGTGATGAGAATAGTAGACTCAGACGTCAAGATATGAAGATCGTTCAAGTTCGTGACGCTGTTCCTGCTACATCTACTCAGATCTTACAAGGTATTACACGTGCCGCACTTCAAACGAAGAGCTTCATGTCTGCTGCATCATTCCAGGAAACAACTAAAGTTCTTAACGAGGCTGCAATCGAAGGTAAGACTGACTTCCTAGAAGGTATGAAAGAAAATGTGATTTGTGGTCACTTAATTCCAGCCGGTACAGGAAGACGTGAGTTAGAAAAAATCATTGTTGGCTCAAAAGCTGAATATGAAAGGATTCTAGCAAACAAAAAAAATGTAATTGATTATACTGAAGTAGATCAATAGGTGTTTTACTTCATAGAATAAATATTGAAAAAGGAGATAGCTTATGAGTTATCTCCTTTTTTTATGAATTACAGAAAGTTGTTTTATCTAGTTAATCATTAGCTGGATTAAAATATTTATCTTTGCAACGTATATCAAAATAAGAAAGAAAATGATAACCAGTGAACAACTTAAAGACGTTATAGAGCGCACCGAAGCGCTGAGGGGGTATCTTTGACGTCGATGCACGAAGATTAGAATTAGAAGAAGAAGAGTTACGCACACAAGACCCAAATTTCTGGGATAATCACTTGGAAGCAGAAGCTCAAATGAAAAAAATAAAAGGAATCAAGATCTGGATTGATGGCTATGATGCTGTAAAAACATTAAGCGATGAATTGAGTATAGCTTATGATTTCTGTAAGGAAGAATTGATTACTGAAGAGGAGTTAGATTCTGCTTATGAAAAAACATTGCATACTTTAGAAGACCTTGAACTTAAGAATATGCTTCAGGGTGAAGCCGATCATTTAGGTTGTATCTTGAAAATAAACTCCGGAGCAGGTGGTACAGAGAGTCAAGATTGGGCCTCCATGTTGATGAGAATGTATATCCGTTGGGGAGAAACGAATGGATATAAAGTGGCTATTTCAAACTTACAAGAGGGAGATGAAGCAGGAATTAAAACTTGTACTCTGCAGATTGAAGGAGATTATCCTTACGGTTATCTTAAAGGAGAAAACGGCGTTCATCGTTTGGTTAGGGTGTCACCCTTTAATTCACAAGGTAAGCGAATGACTTCGTTTGCATCTGTTTTTGTTACTCCTTTGGTAGATAGTACCATAGAGGTTCACATCAATCAATCAGCAATCACTTGGGATTTATTCCGTTCGGGAGGAGCAGGAGGTCAGAACGTAAATAAAGTGGAAACAGGAGTTCGTTTGCGTTATCAATATATTGATCCTGAAACAGGGGAAGAGGAGGAAATTCTAATAGAAAATACTGAGAGCCGTTCACAGTTAGATAACCGAGAAAATGCTATGCGTTTGTTGCGTTCCACTCTTTATGATAAGGAGTTGCAGCGTAGATTAGCCGAGCAGCGTAAGATTGAGTCTAACAAAAAGAAAATAGAGTGGGGATCTCAGATTAGAAGTTATGTCTTTGATGACCGTCGGGTAAAAGACCATCGTACCAATTATCAAACCTCTGATGTTGCAGGTGTAATGGACGGAAAGATTGATGAATTCATAAAGACTTATTTAATGCAATTCTCAGGAGAAGATGTAGCAGTAGAAAACTAAATTCAATTCGGTTTTATATCTACAATATTTTGTATTAAGTGCTATTTTTCTTACATTTAGAAGTAAGTATAAATCTTTAATCTAAATGCGATGGGAAAGAGAGGAAAGAAAGCTCTTAAAAGGCAGAAAGAAGAGGCTCAAGCTAGAAGAGTTATGAGAATTTTATTTATCTCACTTGCTGTTTTAGGCTTAATCATGATAATAGGCTTTGCTTTGTATGCCTAATTTAAGGGAGTATTTCACTCCCTTTTTTATTTGTATTTGTATTTAAACTCTACGGCTATCTATAATTGTGTAATTAATTACTCAAAGGAACAGGGCGTAATCTTATTTCATCTCCATTTTCAATTTGATTTCAAACTTAAGGTGTGTTTCATCTCTGTTATATCTAATCCTACTCTGTCATAGATCAATAAAACATATCTAAATTCCTGTTTAAAGGTTTTATTTACCTTGTTCCCTTTTGTTTCTTTTGAGAATTGATGACGAATATTTGAATTCCCTTTTCCACTAGATATAACTTTTCTTAATTTGACTGATTTCTGACATATTTGTTCAATTTATCGAACAACCTAAACGTAGGTTTGTTACGAATAAAGCAATATAGGAAAAATAAGTGTCCTTGTTTTTCGCTTATATATGCAAATAAAAATGTAGTTTCACTGGCAAATAAAATAATTTTCTTATTTTACATCCTAAATAGAAACTAAGCTATACGTCAATATTAATAAACCTTATAATTTTAATTATGGAAGAACGTAAATTTCTGAACAACAAGGAGTTGAAACGATACGAGTTACACGTAGGAGATAAATTGGCTTTAGCCGAATATATTATTAATAACGAGGGAGTGGTTTATATGACCCATACAGAAACTCCTGTAGAGTTAGAAGGTCAAGGTGTGGCTTCAGAACTAATAAAAAAATCATTGATAGATGTAAAAGAACAAGGGCGGAAAGTATTTCCTTTATGTCCCTTTGTTATTGCATATATTAAAAAACATCCTGAGTGGAATGAAATCGTAAAAAAATTTTAGTAATTATGGAAAAAAAAGTAATTAGGTATAAAGGTGCCGATATCACAGTTATCTGGCAACCACATTTATGCCAACATGCGGGGATTTGTACCAAAACCTTACCTAAAGTGTACAATCCTGAAGCAAGACCTTGGATAAAACCTGAGTTTGCTACAACAGAAGAATTAATTAGTCAAATAGATGCTTGTCCCTCGGGTGCACTGACTTATGAATACAATGAATAAAAGTTGAAGTTCAATAATTAATAGTTTGATAAGGTCTGTAGCTCAATGTAAGAGTTACAGACTTTTTTATGTTCTCTCCAATTACTTATAAAATCTTTATTTTACTTCAAATTCATATTCTATTTTATAATACTCTTTAGTACCTGCCCACCAACTGCAATAATCGGTTGTTTTATATTCAGGTACTCCTTCAGATTGTTCTTTTGTAGAACAGAGCAACGTGAATAGATATTTTAATTTAGGTATTACGCTGAACATTCCAAAGGAACCTACTGATACTATTTTAGAAGAGGTGGGATAGAGTGGAGAGTGGTATTAAAAGATAAGGATTTTATCGTTTTTGTAAAAGTTTTTTTAGAGTATGTTGAGATATAGTGTTCATGAAAAAATATTTATCTTATATTTATCAACAATGAGTTTACTAAAATTAAAATGTTATGAAATTATTTGAAATAGGAGATGGATTAAAATCTATCTCTGTCCCTGAAAAATATTACTCCGATTGGGAAGATGAACAACAAACGGTTGTTTTGTATACAGCTAAAGAGGATACTGTGTTCATACGGATTTCCGTTTTATCTGTAGCACCTAAAGATGAATCTAAAGGGGTTAATATACAAGATACAGTTGCAGAGAACGCAGAAAAGGAAGGATATGTATTGAATATTAAAGGGGATAAGAGTTACTTTAGTTATCACTCAGACTCCTTAGAAGATGGTAATGTAACGTATATATACGAAGTAGGTTATCTTAATAATTATATTATTTTTTCTGTCACCATTCCGATAGAGAATCAAGAGAGTGAGGAGACGAAGAATGCGTTAAGCGACATTGAAGAGATGATAGAAACTATAGCGATTATCTCTCTGAAAAGAACGAATGTTTTTGAACCTAAATACACCGATTATAAGGAGGTGTATGAGCGTGTGGCTGAAGTTTTAAACATTGATACAAGCGAACTTGATGCATTACATGAGAAAAATAGAACTGTCTCTTTGATACAGGAAATAATAGATCAAGAGGTGTATTCCAAAGATCAGACTTATGAGTTACAATCCTTAGGATTAGCTTTAGGAGATTACATTCAATATCATTTTTCGGGTTTTAAGTGGGGGATTGTCCGGGATGAATACGGGCGTGATTTGTGCCTTAACCATCAAGAACAATCTATTGTGATATTTCCTCTGACTATGATATCTAAACGTATCGAAGATGGAGAATTTGTTTCTGTACAACATTTGGTTGATACTTTATCAGAAATAGTAAATGATGCAATAGAGGATAATAGTGAAATCGATGAGTTAGAGGAGTGAAATCTACGTTATTCTATATGCCTAAAAATATTTTCGGATCAGTTAATCTGTAAGTAGTAAATTAAAGAGTAGAATCTATTATGGAGAATGGTTTTTCTAATGCAAGATTTAAATATCCTTGGCGAAGTTATCAGAGAAGAGTTTTAAGTCAACTCGATACCTTCTTACAAGATAATCATTTACATATTGTAGCTCCTCCCGGGTCGGGAAAGACGGTTCTTGGGTTGGAGGTTGTTCGAAAGTTAAATCAAACCACTCTCATTTTAGCGCCTACATTGGTTATTAGGGATCAATGGATAGAGCGTTTGTGTGAATTGTTTTTAGAGGTAGATACTATTCCCGATTGGATATCTACAGATATAAAACAACCTAAGAAACTGACTGTTGTAACGTATCAGGGGCTTCATGCTGCATGTAACGAGGATACGAAGAAAAGAAGCATCATTAAGAATCTAAAAGCGGTAGATCTCAATGTATTGGTGCTTGATGAAGCGCATCATCTTAAGAATCAGTGGTGGAATACACTCAAAGAAGTTAAAGAGGCACTATCTCCCACAATAGTAGGATTGACAGCAACACCTCCCTATGATTCCAGTTACAATGAATGGTTGAGGTATTTGGAAATGAATGGGCCTATTGATTTGGAAATATCTATTCCGGAATTGATTCGTGAAGGAGATTTATGTCCTCATCAAGATTATATCTATTTCTCAACCCCTACAGTTGAGGAAACACAATTGATCCAAAAATACAGAAAGTCTATTAGAGCATTATTTGAAGAATACTCTCAATCAGCCTTTTTAATTGAGTCTTTTCAGGGAACGGCAATTTGGAAAGAACCTAATGAGCATTTAGAGTGGATTTATACTCATTTCTTTATTTATACCTCCTATTTAATTCTACTCTCCAGAAACAAAATAGAGATTCCCCATCAACATTTAGAGGTTGTTGGAATCAGTGCTAAAGATGAAATACCTTATTTAACCTATGATAGATTAGAGTCTATTCTTAACTTCTTCCTTTTTCAGGATCGACAGTTCTTTGTGGGTTATGAGGAAGAAAAGGAGAAGCTATTGAATCAGTTAAGGAGACACGGTGCGTTAGATAAAAAACAAGCGGCTTTGTCATACAGTAGGAATTTGGATAAAATATTACTCTCAAGTATTAGTAAATTAAAGAGCATTGTTGAAATAGTCCGGTTTGAAGAGTCAAAGCTCCAAAAGAATTTGAGAATGGTTATCTTAACCGATTTTATACGAATGGAGTCTTTATCGCAAGATGTCAATGCGGTATCTGCTGTGAGAAAAATAGGAGCAGTTCCCATTTTCGAGGAACTCCTGAAAAGCGAAGTGAGAACGACAAAGATTGCTGTATTAACGGGTTCCGTTGTACTCTTACCCAAGAGTTCTTTATCTCGTGTAAGTCAGCTATGGGTAGATCGAGGTATGCCTATTGAATCCTTTTTCTACAAAGAATACAGAGACAGTCATATTCTTTTGGAAAGCAATGCAACAATCAGTAAGTATATGGTTTTGTTAACAACTCAGCTTTTTACAGAAGGAGAAATCGAATTGCTCATTGGTACAAAGGCTCTGTTGGGAGAAGGGTGGGATGCCCCTGCTATCAATACCCTGATTCTAGCTAGTTTTGTAGGTTCTTTTGTTCTGTCTAATCAAATGCGAGGAAGAGCTATCCGAACAGAAAAAGGAAACCCATCTAAAACAAGCAATATTTGGCACTTAATCTGTTTAGACCCTACTGATGATGAAGGAGGTCGGGATATGAAACTTTTGAGTAGGAGGTTTCAAACATTTGTAGGGGTTTCCAGTAGAAAGAAACCCTATATAGAAAACGGAATCAATAGACTAGATATCATACGTCCCTTCTATACTGAAAATACGGTAAACGAGCTGAACGACGCTACTTTTAAAATTGCTTCTAAACGAACAGGCTTAAACGACCGATGGATGCAAGCTATTCAGTCGGGAAGAGAATTAGTCAATGGGATTAAGGTGCCTTTTGTTCCGGAAACAGAAAAGAAATATGAAGAACAGAAGGGTTTTTATCTGAATCAAACCATTGCCTATGTTGTTATGGATTTAGTGATGGCTTTGATAATTTATGGCTCTAAAGTTTTAGAGCTGTTTCTGAACAATATCCGTTTCATAAAAAACGGAGGCTGGCTTGCTCCCTTCTTACTTTATACCGGTATTTTAGGACTAGTCTTTTTTGGAATGCAAACCATTAAAACCTTTAAGCTATACCTTAGTTTTCGGGATATTTCAAAAGATATCAAACAAATTGCTGAGGCTTTATTAGAGTCACTTAGCAAGCAAGGAAGTATAAAAACCAATTGGGATTCACTGAAAGTAGAGGTTAGCCAAGATGCGCAGGGAACTGTATCTTGTTATTTGCAAGGAGCATCCATTGCAGAACAATCCATTTTTATCAATGCACTGAGTGAGGTTGTAGGTGTGATAGATAACCCCCGATACATCATTGTTCGTCAGAGTCGTTTCTTTAAGAAGATGCGAAGTGATTATCACGCTGTTCCTTCTCTTTTGGGAGTAAATAAGACATTAGCCGGTGCTTTTGAAAAGAATTGGAGGGAAAAAGTAGGAAGGTGTCGGTTGATTTATACCCGTACGCTTCAAGGGCGTAAGTTTCTATTAAAAGCAAGAGTAAAATCACTCTCTGCTCAGTTCTCAGAAGAAGTGTTATTGGATAAATACAGGAAGTGGAGCTAGACGGATGATTTCCTTGAAATGGAATCAAAAAGCAAGGGAGACATTCATCAGTAACTCTCTTTTGAGTTGACGTAAAATGATCATTCGATTGTTCTATTTCCTTTGTATTGGCAAGGATGAAATGGTTGGATACAAACTTCAGATGGGATTCCTTGTCATAAATTGTACTATCAATCTTTTCCTTGTGAATAAATGAAAAAAGCTCAGGCTGTATAAACCTGAGCTAGAAAAAGGAAACTCATCTATATTATTTTTTAGTCCATCCTGCTGTCCAATCGTTAGATTCTTGTACAGCTCCCTTATAGTCGGCTAATGTGAAGAATGAATCAAAAGATAAATCTTTTCCTTTTTCAATGGTTCCTATGTAACCGTTTTGGAAGTTTATCTCCTGATGGATAGCATTACCCTCTTTTTCTTCAAGCTTCAAATTGGCTTCGTTTTCATAAACAAACCCTTTGGTTGCGTATATATACTCGGCAAAAGACTTTCCATCCAAGAAACTCTGTTCAGTCTCTGTAGTAGCCGTAGTTAAAGCCTTTTCTTTCCCTGCAATGAGTGTATTGTATAGTTTAATTTGAGTACCCGCTCTGAGTCTGACTCCTCTTTGTTGTTTATTGGTGTCGTTGTTTCCAACAAGAGTGAGATTAGCCAATATAGGACAAGACACAGGAGTGTTTGTGAAGTTATCTTCTCTGTTATCAGCCTCAATCAAACAATCACCATTGGCTGTTCCACTGGCATCGGGTGCAGTTTGATCTTGGTAGGCAACCCAAAATTGTCCTTTCCCTACCCATCCGTCAGTCCAGTCAAAAGAATCATCTCCACTAGCTGTAGATACCAGGTATTTAGCATTTACGGTTCCACCAAACCATTCGAATCCATCATCTGCTCCTTGATAAGTCTGAAGATATTCCAGTGTTGTTCCATCTCCTACACCATAGAGTGTCAATCCGTTGGATTCTTTGGTTGCACTAAAAGCGAAACCGGTGTATTCCAAACGTACATATCGCATAGTTCCCGAATTGTCGTGAGGATCGTTTCCTCCAAAGTCGGCATCACCTATTTCCGATTTGCCTTTCCCTCCTGTGAGGTTGATGGGTGCTTTTCCACAGATATGAACGCCACCCCAAGCACCTGCCTCTTCTTTGATAGAGGTCATAACAATAGGCTTTTCTTTAGTTCCATTGGCTATAATCTGACCTCCTTGTTTTACCAAGATGTAATCGGGTGCTCCGTCAACGCTACGTGTTGCTTTAATCGTTACTCCTTCTTCTATGGTTAATACACCCCCTTCTTCAACTTCATAACCTCCAATTAAAGAGTAGGTGGTATTGGCTTTTAAGGTAAGGTTATCTGTTAACTTGCCTTTTAATTCATTCGTTTCTGTTGGTGGCTCTGGAGTAGTGGGTATATCGTCATCACTACTACAACTGGTCGCTATCAGACCCATTATCAGATAAAAAAATAATCCGATGCTTACTAATTTCTTTTTCATAATTTTTAATTTTAATTTGTGGAATGAGTCTAGAAGTCCATTGAGAAACCAACCCCTACGGCTATTCCATTTTTATAATATTCAACAATTTCTTTCTTTCCTGTATCAGCCACTTTCTGACTGAACTCCTGTTTTTGATTCATTAAATTTTTTAGTTGAAGTTTAAGTTTCATTTTTGAGTTTAAGCTGTATGAGCAGATGAAATCCAAAGAATGAAACGTTTCCTCCATTACATTATTAACCCCTCCAATTCCTACAGAGCTAATTCTTGGACCTTGTACATTATATACTAGAGAAAAAGAGCCCTCTTTGTACTTACTGAATTTAGGAGCATAATTAATATCCAGATTGATAAGAAAAGGAGATGCTCCTTGAAGAGCTCTGGAATGATCAGTATAGGTACTATTGTTAGGCAATGATATATGTGTGTAGATGTAAGAGGCATTAAAGTCTACTTTTAGATCTTTAGTTAATTGCTTTCTTACCTCCACTTCTACTCCTGCAGCTGTACCTTTGTCAACGTTTCTAAAGCTCTGGATTAATGATCCCGAGTACTCCAGTATTTTTTCAATGGGGTCTTCCAAATATTTGTAATATGCTCCAATAGAGAACATATCTCCATTATTAAATAATTCGTATCGTAAATCAATGTTGGTGTTGTAGCCGTTTTGTATCTCTGCATATCCACGAGATGTAATCCCTCCATAAGCTTCCTGATATTCAAAGGGAGCCATTTCAAGAAAGGATGGACGTGTAATGGTACGCGAAACACTTAGTCTTAAGTTTTGATTTTTATTTAAGATATATTTGAGGTTGAGTGCGGGGAAAAAATCGTTTGCACTGAGTTTTACTCTCTTCTCTACAGCAGCATCTGTCCAATAGCGTACGGCTTGTGAAGAGTGTTCATAACGTATACCTCCTGCAATTAAGAATTGTTTCAAAGGGTAATACTCAAAGTCGAAAAATGCGGCAATGATGTCTGCTTCTGCAAAATATTTGTTTCTAGGTTGAGAGTTTTTATTGATGCTAATGTTATTATTCATAAGGTTTTCAGCATTGAGATAATCGTCAGTATGGTATATATCGGTTATTTCGGGATGAATATTTTTAATGTTGTAATAGAAGTTGGCCGAATAAAAATCGCGAGACTTATCTCTTAAAGAGCTGCCTAATCGAATGAAGTGGGGAGTGTCCGACTTATTCAGATTATATTTAATCTTTAGTTCTCCGTTCCATTCGTCTTCAAACAATTCCCCAAAATAACGCATCGTTTCTTGTTGGTTTAGCTTAAAAAGAGACAACGATTGATCGATGTTTTTTGCAAACATCACTTGTCTTCTGTCGGGCTCATCGCTGGTTGTTCTACCATAAGAGAATTGCCAATCGGTAAATAATTTATTCCAAAATTGATGTTTACCTGTAATCTGATTGTTGAGTAAAGAATAGATATGATAGATACTGTTACTTCCTATCAGTTCATTGCCTTCAGCATCTACTCCCTCTCGTCTGGTGTAAATATCTTCTGTGTTATTTACATACATAATGTTGTACGATAGCATATCATTGTTTCTTATGGAGTAGCTGATTTGTGCCAGCGATGTAAATGTAGTTTCATAGAGATATTTATTATAATCAAATTCCTCTCTTATGATACCCTGTGCATTCATTAAAGAAGTATAGGCATCCTTATTAACGACATAGTCGTTACTGAAGTTGGCAGCTATCATTGCATTGAGTTTTTGCTTGCCTAACTTCCATGATTTTCCTGCACCAAACTCCAAACCCACTTCGGGCTTTGCTCTAGATTTGTGAATTGAAAAGCTTGTTCTAAAAGGGGATTGTTGTCTGGTATAATTAGAGAAATCATCGGAGTGCATCTCTTTGATATGTTTGGATAACTTCAATCCTTTTGATATGCCCAGATAAGGAATACCTGTTTCTCCTTTGTTTGATGAGTAGAAATCGTTGAATAATGCATTCGTTCTTCCTCCTGTGGAAACTCCAAAGGTAAAAAAATCAGCACCTATATTTTCTTTGGTCTCCACATTGATGTGTGCACCTGAGTAATCTCCAAAAACAGAAGGCTCATATACTTTACTTACCTTAACGTTTTTCACTACTGTTGTTGGAAAAAGGGTGAGAGGGATTAATTTATTATCGGGGTTGGGCGATGCTATAGGAAAGCCATTCAAAGATGTCATACTGTATCTATCGCCTAGTCCTCGAACTAAAACTTTACTGTTTCCCTCCATTGAGATTCCTGTGATTTTCTTTATTC
>CAZGUI010000040.1:0-22085 GCA_964528875.1 uncultured Bacteroides sp.
ACTCCAAATATTTTATATCCTTTTTTTAAGAAAAAAGGAAAGAACCGAATACAGCTATCAGGCAGGGGGGGCCTCCGATCTAGGACTGAGCACACTGCAATCCCGAACAGACACAATGGCTATACTAAACCCAAGGGTCGGTACTCTTAGACCGAATAATTAAAACCAATTAGAAAATGTCGTTAAGAGAGAAATAGACATAAGGGTGCAACTATTTTTTGTATTTCGGAGGCATCATAATTTCTGACCCATCGCGTTGAGCCATAAAATGAGCAGAAAGCAATTCGACACCCGCCTCGTTGAACTTATCTACAATACACTCATTTAAGTTTGAACGAACTCGTGCTAACGTTTTTACATCTTTAGTATATGCATTGAGCTGATACAAACAATAAAAATCCTCTAACCTAGGAATCAAAACAAAAGCTTTGGGACTTATCAACACTCCCTTAGCTTCAGCAGCAGCCGACAATAAAATATCTTTTACTTGCTGCCTATCTATTTCATACCCTACACTAATATCAATCGACACTAAAACAGACTGCTTTTCAATAGACATACTATAATTTATGGTCTGAGAAGACATTACTGTTGAATTGGGCACAGCTACAATTTCATTCAGTGGGGTACGTATTCTGGTTATAAAAGGAGTTTTCTCAATAACCACCCCTATCACATCATTTAATTTTATCTGATCACCTATACGGAAAGAACGCATATAAGTTAAAACCATACCCGCCATTAAGTTGCCAATGACCGTAGTAGACCCCAGAGAGATAATTAAACCCACAAACACAGATACTCCCTGAAACACACCTGATTCAGAACCAGGAAGCAAAGGCCATATCATAATAAACATAAATGAATAGAGCAAGAATCGCAAAATGTAATAGGTAGGGAACGCCCAATCCGGATAAAAACCAGAGATCTGTAAGTTTCCTGCTGCTATTTCATTGGTTACATACCTCACACCTCTAATAAGATATTTAAAACAGAAGTAGATAACGATAATCTTAATAAATTTAGGGAAATACCCTCCAATCATAGCTAGAATGTCTCTTATCGGATGCCACACGTAAGAAAAGAAGGTATAAGCAACCCCTTTGGTCTCAGGGAAAATATAGAATAAAATGGAGATACAGATAAAAAAGAGAATGGCCATAACCAAGAAACGAAGTACCCCTGCTAAGAAAAAAACCACACGAGCTTGTTTGGAAACATTCAGAAACTCATAATTCTTAATAGATACGGGTTTCAGCTTATGGTGCATCAACCAGAAGATTTTTTTACGAACACGTTTAAATAGCCTATTTACTAGAAAAATAGAGAAAACAAAGAAGGCAACTACCAAAATAGACAAAAACACACTTTTTATCTTCATCATCAAACCATACTCTGAATGCAGCTCCTTTATCTTGTCATTAATTATAGGTAAATACAAATTAGCCAGCTCCTGCCTACCCATGTTCTGCCATAGACCGTCTTGATCTGTAAGCGTAACAATTACCTGATCGCCACTCATTATATCTGTAGCGTACTCACTATCATATATATATATACTATCTGATTTTAAGGTCAACTTCTTACCCAAAGCCAAAATAGCATCATTAGCTCTGCTTACACGGTCACGAGGAGAAACGCCCCCTCTTTTGGCATACAGCAAAAACAAGGTATCTTCTTCCACAATCAATGGAACACCCTGCGTGTGACGTCTCAAAGAATCTATTTGGGCTTTTTTTCTCTCTCGACTGATTGAATCTTCTGCTTGGCTCTGTCTTCTATTCTCACTATATTCATTATGAATTAAAATTTCATTCAGCTTTAAAGTTTGAACTTGCAACTTTAATTCTTCTATCAACAAAGAATCTTTCAGACTTTTATTTAAAGAGTCACCTTCTACCATTAAGGTGTCAACGGTACGTTCCTGTAACAGATCTTCATTACTATTTTGACCCAACAAAGAAACTCGACAAACCAAAAAGGCTAATAAAAAGCCCAATAGGATTTTTTTCATACATTCAAACTGTTCGTTAAACACTTTCATTATACCCGGGAAGCTTAGGCAGCTTCCCTACCTCATTTAGCCTATCATAGAGCTAATCATCTACAAATGGATAGCTATCAGACAGATAGGATAAATAACTGAAGGCGCAAAGATATACATTAATTAAATAATATTAACCCTACATATTATGATTTAACAAATAAAACTAAGCTTTCGGAAAGAGATAAATCGATTATTCAAAACTTATTAATCCACTATACCCACCAATAGAATAAATACGAACCAGATAAAGAATAAGTAAAAGAAACCATACACAAATAACTCTTGTTTTGTTTCCTTATATATCAATAAAAAAATGACTATCTTGTTGTATATTTGTGATTAGAATTAAAAAAACCTATGTCTAAAGGAGAACTTAAATATTTATCATTTACTCCAAGAGATGAAGAATGGGGCATTGTAACCACCTCAGTAGGATACCAATTCATTGAACCCAATGAAGAGTACCCTTTGATAGGACACCCTCAGAGTTATAATTTCAGCATTAATGGAAGAAGGCTCAACGAATATCAATTGGTATATATTATAAAAGGGAATGGATCTTTTATCTCCAACTCTGTAAAACAACAACCCATTGGAGCCGGAACTATGATTCTACTGTTTCCTGGAGAATGGCATAACTATAGTCCTATGAAAAAAACCGGATGGCATGAGTATTGGGTAGGCTTCCGAGGTAAGAACATAGACAACAGAGTAAAAAAAGAGTTTCTATCAAAGAAGAACCCTTTATTTAAAATAGGAATTAATGCTGATATCATAGAAACTTATAACAAAATACTCCGCCTAGTAAAGGAAGACAAGCAGGGATATCAACAAATGGCCTCCAGTATGGTACTACATTTATTAGGTGAAGTATACTATAGAGGTATTAACTTTATCTTAGACGAAGACACATTAACCGCAAATAAAATAAACGAGGCAAAACTCATTCTTAAAGAGAACCTAGATAAAACAATTACCGCTCAGGAGGTTTCAGAAAGAATAAATGTCAGCTACTCATGGCTGCGCCAAATGTTCAAAAAGCATACAGGTGTATCTCCCATTCAATACTACCTACAACAAAAACATCTATTAGCAAAAGAACTACTTAGCACCACCAATCAAACCATCTCAGAAGTAGCCTATCAATTAAATTATGAAAATGTGAGTCAGTTCTCAAACTTTTTTAAAGAAAGAGAGGGAGTATCACCAACAAATTTCAGAAAATCTTTTAGCTAACCCCCTCTCCATTTACCAACTAATACACTAAATCTTTATTTTGGCAAATTAAAGGCTTCTTTCATTTCTAGCATCTGATCATTGCTCATACCTTCAGGTGTGAATCCCATACCTTTAGCTATCAGATAGATTTGTGCCGATTTAGACAATGTATCTACTTGATCAAAAGCTTCCATAATATTTTCACCAACAGCACATATACCATGTTTTTCCCACAGAACAACATCATAGTCGCTCAATTCTTTAACAGTAGCCTCAGCCAACTGGATGGAACTGGGTAATTGATAAGGTATAACACCTAATCCTTTTGGACAAAAAGCACGTGTTTCCGGAATCATACTCCACAAAATGTTTGTCAGAACATCTTTCTTTAAGAAAGGAGCATGATGAGACATTGCAATTAAGTCCGTTGGATGTGTATGTAAAGCTGCTTTATAATTAGAACCGATACCTATTAAATAATTGTGCATTGCTAAGTGAGAGGGCAATTCCGATGTTGGAGCCACATTTTCATCAGCAATAATTTCATAAGAAGCACAATCAGAACAAATTCGAATGATTGACCCGTTATCCATAGGCCAACGAGCTAAATCTCGCATTCTCTTTTGCGTACCCTTACAATAGAAATAAGTTCCTTTTAAATGAGGAAAAGTTTCCCCTATTTGAATGGGATCAGAAAGAGCCTTCAAGCTTTTGATTTCATCATCCACTTCATCTGTAATATTTAGAGTAATATTTCCTCCATTACGTTCAGCCCAACCTTTTTCCCATAAATATCCTGCAACCTCAGCAACTTCTAATATTTTCTTTTCAAGTGCCGGACGATTCTCTAAAACCGAAATCTTTTTATTCATTTTTATTTATTTCTTATGCATTTTGTGCCAAAGCAACAACAACAATAGATGAAACTAACACTATTAGACCTACTACTAAAACAACAATCACTGAAGATTGTACGCCTTTCCACTCTTTCAAAATAATACCCCATACATTACTAAATGTAACATTTAAGGCCATTAAAATACTCCAAGAGAAAGCTAACAATATAGGGCTATCCACTAAAAAGCTTTTTCCCATTTCTAGTCCAAAGAACTGAGAATACCAAAGAACACCTGCTAAAGCGCAGAAGAGTAAGTTATTCAACCATACACTACCCGATATATTCTTATATTCCTTAGCTGTCTTATTTTTAATGTTTTGAGAGATACAATAAACAGCATTAGTAACAAAACCACCCACAGTAACTAGGAATATAACAGGTAAACCCGCATATAAACCCTCAACACCGTGAGTAATAGCTGCCTCTTTGATGGCTGCACCCGCGTCTAATCCTAAAGCAAAACAGGCACTCATCACACCAGCCAATAAAGCAACAAGCAAGCCTTTAGTTAAAGCAAAATCTTTTACCGCCTTACGCTTTTCTTCTTCGCTCATCTGTTTAGAGCGAAGACTTCCGGCATAACCAATAATGGCAATTCCCACTAAAGTGATGATAACACCAATTAGCAAAAGAAGACCTTCACCTTTAAATAAGTCAGTACCTGCAAATATTGCAGGAAGTATAGTTCCAAAAGCAGCACAGGTACCTAAAGAAATACTTTGTCCAAGAGCCACTCCCAAGTATCGCATACTTAGCCCAAAAGTTAGGCCTCCGACACCCCAAAGTACGCCATAGACAATAGACATAAGGGCTCCTCCCGAAGCCCATAAGTCAATTAAACTAACACCTACAGGTTTTCCTAATAATGCTCCTAAAAAAGGGAACACTAACCAAGCGAAGACTCCTTGAATCAACCAGAAGTTTTCCCAAGACCACCCCTTTACTTTATTGATAGGTACATATGAGCTACTCTGCCCAAAACTTCCTATTGCTATTATTAAAAGACCTAATAATGTATTCATAAATTTGTTATCCTATTTTATCTTTTTAAAGTCACTTCCTTTTCATACTTCTGAACTTCAGAAATGAATGAATCACCTACAGGAACATTGTTTCTTAAGCAGAACATATCCCAAACAGCACTCCAAGGCATTGATTTAGCCTCTTCTAACACAGCTAAGCGCTCAAAATACTGACCGTTGTTTTCATAACTACGAAGTGTTTTGATTGGCTCAAGCAATGCTTGTAACAAGCTCTTTTGAGTAGATCTACAACCCACAACATAAGCTCCAATACGATTAATACTTGCATCGAAGAAATCTAAACCAATATGTACTTTGCTCAATGCATCCGAACGAACAATTTCCTTCATTAAATCCAGTGTATTGTCATTGATTGTCACCACGTGATCTGAATCCCAACGTACAGGACGGGTAACATGAAGCATAATCTCAGGGGTAAACAATAATAAAGAAGATATTTTGTCTGCTACATTTTCTGCTACATTAAAGTGACCAATATCCAAAGTAACAATTTTATTATTTTTCACCCCATACCCCATATAGAAATCGTGTGAACCAACAGTAAAGCTTTCAGCTCCGATACCAAACACTTTAGACTCTAAACAGTCTTTCATGTTTTTATAAGGAGTTTTATAAATCTCATCTAAAGAATCATTCAATAACTGACGGTATTTTAGACGATTTACAGTTTCATCTTTCATACCATCGTGAACCCATAAGTTCATGATACAAGGGTCATTTTGATATTCACCCATAGCATCAGCAATAGCACGACAGCGTTTGGTGTGCTCAATCCAGAAGTTTCTGATCGAATCATCGGGATTACTCAAAGAAAGTTCTCCACTTTTTGGATGAGAGAAAGAGGTTGAGTTGAAATCCAACTTCATATTATTTTCTTTTGCCCATTGCATCCAGCTCTCAAAATGCTTTGGCTCCACTTCATCACGATCAACAAACTTACCACCAAAATCACCATAAATGGCATGTAAGCTCAAGCGATGGTTACTAGGAACGTAGCTTAATGCTTTCTCTAAATCTTGACGAACTTCATCAATATTACGAGCTTTACCGGGATAGTTTCCTGTTGCTTGAATACCACCTGTCAATTGTCCATCTGGATTCTCAAAACCACTCACGTCATCGGTTTGCCAACAGTGAACAGATAATGGTACGTTATTTAGGACTTCAATTGCCTTTTCTACATCAACTCCTACTGCAGCATATCTTTCTTTTGCTATTTCATAGGCCTGTGTAATTAATGATTCTTTCATGATTCTTGTTTTATAGATTAAAAATTAATTATTGTACTTTTCTACAGCTTTTAAATAGTTAGAGTAAGCTCTCTCCCACTCACCATTATTCATTGGCTTATAAGTCTCCAAAGGAATGGAGTTATATACTTCTTTGCGTAAACCATCAATAGATTCTTCTTTATCATCAGCCAGTACCTGAATCATCATATTACCAATACCTGTAGCTTCACCCGGACCGGCAATAACTGATATACCTAAAGCGTTTGCAGTATATTGATTCAACAAACGGTTTTTACTACCTCCACCAATAATATGTAATACTTCTAACGGTCTAGTAGACACTTCTTTCAAATAACCAAAAACCTCTTTATAGCGCATCGCCAAGCTCTCGAAAATACAACGTACAATAGCTCCTCTTGATTCAGGCACAACTTGTCCACTTTTTTCACAGTATTGTTCAATTGCACGAATCATATTACTTGGATTGGCAAAAAGAGGGTCATCAGGGTTTATAAAGGAAGTAAAAGGAATTGCCTCATTGGCTTCATTAATCAAAGTTGAATAAGGTGTATTTTTCCACTCTAAGCGACAACGCTCTAAGAGCCACATACCACAAATGTTTTTTAATACACGAATGGTATCATTCACTCCACCCTCATTGGTTAGATTCAACTTTTCAGATTCTTCAGTAATTACAGGTTCATCATTTTCAATTCCCATTAATGACCAGGTTCCACTACTCAAATAAGCAAAATTTGGAGTTTGTGCAGGAACTGCCACAACAGCAGAAGCAGTGTCATGTCCTGCAACAGCAATCACGGGAATATTACTTAATCCGGTGATGGATTGCACTTCTTTTGTAAGCACACCTATTGTTTCTCCCGGAAAAACAAATTTCCCGAAAGAGTTTGAAGAGAGTCCCACCTCAGACAATATTTCCTCATCCAATTTACGTGTTTTGGCATTTACTATTTGTGCTGTTGTTGCAATGGTATATTCAGTTACCATTTCGCCGGTCAGCAAATAACTTAACGCATCGGGCATAAAGAGCAACTTATCAGCTACAGCATAGGCACTGTCATTATTTTTTAGCAGGGTATCAAACTGAAACAGACTATTAAAGTTCATGGTCTGTATTCCTGTTATCTCGTATACTCGTTTTTTAGGGAAACGAGAGAAAAAAGCTTCAGGGGCTCCATTAGTATGTGGATCTCTATATGAAAATGGAGCTCTTAAGAAATGTCCATCTTTGCCCACCATAACAAAATCAACTCCCCAGGTATCAATACCAATAGATTGTATAGTTATATTTTTTTCTGAAACCTTCTTTAGTCCTTCTAAAATTTCATTATATAAAAAGTAAATATCCCAATAGAAATGACCATTCATCTGAATTAACGGATTAGCAAAGCGATGAACTTCTTCCAGTTTTAATGTAGAGTCTTGAAAATTCCCAAGTAAAACACAACCACTAGTTGCTCCTAAATCTATAGAAATGTAATTTTTTACCATTTTTGTTTTGTATTAGATTCCATCTATAGCAAAACAACTAAATATTACATAAAAACAGATTCTATTTTTGATATTAGACTTGTCAAAATTGACAAAAAAAGAGGAGCTTTCTATGCTCCAAATCCCTTCATTTATCATTATCGTCTGGTATTTTATACAAAAATGAACTATGAAACTAATCAAATGGAGTTACTCGAATTTCCTCGCGATCCACATAGTTTGGGAAGCGAAATCTAGGTAGTCCAATAGCCATACCTGCGTGTATTGTACCTTCAACCCCCAACAGTTCTTCCAGCTTACCTTTATTCAACTGAATGGCTGTACAAACAAAACCCAAATAAAACTGATTCACGCCCAAGCATTCCGCCATTAAAGAACCGTTTTGATATGCTAGGTTAGCATCAGCAACTCCAAAACGATAGGATTTAGGCGTATGATACAAAATGATTCCTGTGGCTTTTCTTAATATTAAATCTTCTCCTTGATCATAATAAGCTTCATTTAAGGATCTAAAAAGAGTAGTATAACGATAAGCTTCGGGAAGAAATAGTTTTGCCAAAGGTTTTAAAAGAGGGAATGTTAGTTTTTTCTTTATTGAATCAAAGGTTGATAAAGTAAATTCTGTAATCATTTGGAGCTTCTTTGGATCAGTTACTACAGTATAAGATATCTGTCTGCTATTACTTGCAGAAGGTGCTGTATGGGAAGCCTCTATAATTTTATCTATGAGATGAGGTGGTACTTTCTTCTTAGAGAAGGCCCTATTCGATCTTCTAGCCTTACAGAGCAACATCATTTGCTCTTCTGAGGGATACCCCTCATAGTTAAAAGGGTGTACTTTTTCTGAAGGAAAAGCGCTGTGGCAAACAGAGTTTGTTGGACAAACAGAAACACAATGTCCACAACTTATACAAAGATGTACATCAACCAGCATTAAGTCTGATTGTTTTTCCTTTTGTCTGATTATTTTTGACGGACAAACATCCGCACATTTACCACACTTGATACAGGTAGCAGCATCGATACTTAAATTCACTTCCATTGCTTTTCTTTCTTTTACTGAAGTAAACATAAGAAAAAAAGAGATAGAAAGAACCAAAAATGGCCTCTTTTTATATCAGAACTGAAAATAGATAAATGGCTGTATATCTGCACTCTTAACTTGAATTATAATATAAATCACCACAAGTAGTAATAGAGCTTTACCTATAAAAGGCATTCTAATAACACTCTGACAAGCTTTATCTTCCCATTTCTTAGGTGTCCAGTGAAGAATAAAACCTAAAGCCATTAATGCAAAAACCATGGGATATCCACTCAACAACTGACTAAAAATCTGAGGATTAAAAGCAGTAACAATTTGATTAATCATAACCATAGAGTTTTCAAACTCTACATTTCTAAAGAATATCCAACAGAAACAAACAAAATGGAAAGTCACTAACCCACCCATAAAACGATTAAATCCGGTTGGCTTATCTGTACGCGCCCGTTTAGATACCTTCTCCATCCATAACTTATGAAAGACTAAGGCCATACCGTGCAGAGAACCCCAAATCACAAAGTTCCACGTATTACCATGCCACAGTCCACCTAAAAACATCGTGATAATTAAATTCAAATATTGCCTCAGTTTTCCTTTCCGATTTCCTCCCAATGAAATATAAAGATAATCTCTTAACCAACTAGACAAAGAGATATGCCATCGTCTCCAAAAGTCGGTTATGGAAATGGATTGATATGGAGAATCAAAGTTTATATTGAAGTGAAAGCCTAAGAGCAAAGCTATACCTATAGCCATATCACTATAACCGGAAAAATCGTAATAGATTTGCAAAGCGTATCCATAGACACCCATTAAATTTTCTAGGCCTGAATAAAGTGCCGGATTTTCAAAAATACGCTCCACGAAATTTACACTAATGTAATCGGACATTACAGCTTTCTTAAAAAGCCCACAGATAATGAGAAATACGCCTCGCCCAAACATCTCCTGAGACACAAAAAGAGGTTTTCTAATTTGTGGAAGAAAATCACGAGCTCGTACGATAGGACCTGCCACTAATTGCGGAAAGAAAGACACATAAAAAGCATAGTCCAATAAACGATTTAATGGAGTAATGTTTTTCCTATAAACATCTATGGTATAACTCATGGACTGAAAGGTGAAGAATGAAATCCCTACAGGTAAAAACAAATTGAAAGGAGAGAACTCCACATCTCTGATTGAAGCTATAATTTCACCAAAGAAGTTCGTGTATTTAAAATAGCAAAGCAATCCTAAATTAATAGTAACACTAAGGGCAACTAAGGCTTTTCTCACTCTTTTTTTCTCTGCCCGACCCATAGCCTGTGCAATAAAAAAATCGGAAACAGTGACTAAGGCCAACAAGAGGAAATAAACACCACTGCTTTTATAGTAAAAGTAATAGGAGAAAAGAGTAACAAAAACAATGCGAGAGGTATCTTTCTTTTTTAGTAGAACATAGATAAAAATAAAACCTAAAAAAAGCCACAAAAAGAAGCCACTATTAAAAATCAAAGGAGCCTTTGCATTATATGTGAACTGATCTAATAAAAGAGAAAAATCAATATCAGCGAATAACATATTCATTAAATTGTTTTATTAAAGCTTGGTATAACAAATCTCCCTGCAACTCATATCCTTCCGGTAAAAAATGCACATGATCGGGACGTAGTAATTTTGCGTTCACCCAATTATCACAAGCTTTCTTCTCACCACCAACTACTGAATATAAGTCCCATATAGGATAACCCTTTTCATGAGCATAATCTTTTATACTATTTGCTACGTCTATGGTTGTTTGGTTTTTAGAATAGATTCTACGTCTGTTTCTTCCTCTACGACTAGTGTATGATCCGGGAGGAGTTGTAAACAAAATAGGTAGTGATTCATTCTCAGCTACCAGCAATTGAATCAACTCATCCATCTGTTGAAAATGAACCACTGACTGATATCTTCTATTATGACTTTCATTAGTCCCAAAAGAGAGTATTAATAAGTCGGGTTTCATCATTTGCACCTGTTTGATCCAACGAGGATTGGTAAAAGTAAAACAAGTAGCTCCATTAATACCAAAACTTTCATACTCCAAACATTCACCAAAAACAGCCTGAAGCCTATCTCTTACCTGATTGGGAAACATATGACCACGTATATGACTATCACCAATGTGAACAACACGAAAAGGTTCTTTGGCTATCCCCTCTTTTATATCTCTTAATTTCTCAAAAAAAGGTCTTAATACTGCTTCTTTATCCTCAATTACATTTATGCTATCGATGACAAATGAGGGTATCTTTTGTTTTTCAAGCAATATAGGATCAGCCAATAAATGCCAAGAACGTAGGTTTTTTGTGGCGCCCATCGGTTTTTCATTTTGAACTGCAAAAGGAATAGCATCCTGCCCCATGACAAATAAAGAAACATAAAACAGAGCTACAAAAACAACAAAACCTCTATTCCTCATATGATTTCCTCTTATCATATTGTTCTTTACCATAAATCAAAGTCTCATAAAATAACTCAGCTAAATGTCTGCCTCCTCTAAAATTAATGTGCGTATAATCGTAGTTGGCTTTTGGTGGATTAGCGTTTACCAAATCCATCATGCTTTCATCACCACCCATCGCTTCAAAAAGATTCCAAAAAGCAATGTGACTTTCCGCCGCTATTTTCTGTTGATAACGAATTAAGCTTTTTACACCAGGCATTGTTTTCACAGCGCCATCCTCCGTTTTATAGTCCCGATCACCCACTCCTATCAATAATATGCTAGCCTGAGGGAAACACTTTTTCAAGTGATCAATGTTAGGAAGCATCATCTTATAATAATAATCGTAATCTAAATTATTCTTAGAGGCCACATTTAGCCCATACTGTAAAATAATTAAATCATAAGGGCGAAGCACATTGAACTCTTTCAGCATTTGGGAGGAAATGGAACGCAAAGTTGTTCCCGAACTGCCCCTCAAAGAAAAGTTATCTAATATAATTCCTGTCTTACCATCTAAAGCTACACCATAAAAGTAAGCAGTAGAATCTATTGCGTTAACTGTCCATGTAACCCTTCCAATCTTATCTTCAACTTTTGCTTTCCACAGTTTAACATTAGGTTGGAAATCAAAGGTCTGAGGATTCTTTCTATTAACCGAAACACTTAAAGACAAAGGGGTTTCATTCTTAAAAAAGATGGTAGATACTTCCACAGTGTCCAAACGAGAAGCATATTTCTTTTGTCCTCTTAGCTCAACATAAGCACCTTCGCTGGGAATGTAATAATGGCCGGATACTCCTTGTCTGGAACGATCAAAATAAACACTATCAGTTATTGTATGCGTACTCCATCCATCAAATCGATGATAAACAGTGGGACGAAAACCATAAACCAATGAAGTGATTGGAACAAAACCAACACCTTGACCTCCAAACTTATTTTGCAACATCTCTCTTAAATCTGCAGTAAAGATATCTGCTTCAATAAACGAATCCCCAAAGACAGCAATCCGTATGGGTTCTTTTTTCGCCGTGTTTACAGTTAGTGCCTCATAAAAGTTTTTCATTCCTCTCTGTGTGGAATCGCTATAATCTTCAATACAAGTCAATCCTTGTTTACAACTATCAACAAATGCAGGTTTAATAATCGGCAGCTCTAGGGTATCTAAAAAAGCCAGAGAATCTACCGTCTCTTTTGGAGGCCTGACATCTCCTAGAATATCCACTTTACGCAGAGTATGCCCCTTTATAGATAGAGTAGGCAGTCTATTTAATAAAAACAAACCAACTAAAACCACCACAACCAAAACAAGCGTATAGTTTAAATAATTTTTCATCGCACTAATTTAGAATGACTTGGGGACAAAGATAGATAATTTAGCATAAAAAAGAGAGAGTGATAACGTAATGTAAATCACTCTCTCTATAATTTGCTTTTTTTAGGTTTTATATCGCCTGTTCAATATTCCAAACAAAAGCTCTCAACCCTAACATCTCATAGGATTTATCCAAACGATCCAGAGCTTTCAACAAAGACTCTACTATTCCATCTTCCACCATAGTAATAATGGCTGATCCCATAGCAGGCCATGCATGACTGCCATAATGCGGATCACCTGTTTTAGAACCTCTTCCCTGAACTCTTTCCACACGAGTAAAACCTCTACAATTCAATCTATCTAATATGGCCAACACATTTTCATAATGTGCTTGGTCAAATGTTATAAGTACTGCTTTCATAATAATCTATTCTTTTCTTTCAACCTCGTTATTAGTCTTGAAACACTTCGTCCAATAATTTCACTTGCTTCAAGGATTTACGTTGACGTATAATACCTACACCTGCAAAAATACAGAACAACGTGGGAATTAAGATCAACGTTAATATGGTTGAAACTGTTAATCCACCAATTACAGCAATAGCTAACGGACGCCACATTTCTGCCCCTTGTCCAGCATCTACAGCCATAGGAACCATACCTAAAATGGTAGTACAAGTTGTCATAAGCACCGGGCGCAACCTACTTTTTCCCGCTGTAATTACAGAATTAATAACAGCCATTCCTCTTTCACGACAAAGCTGAATGTAGTCAATTAACACAATACCATTTTTTACCACAATACCAATCAACATAATCCCTCCCAATAAACTCATCACACTCAATGTACTGCCCGTAAAGAACAACGCCATCAATACCCCACTAAAAGCAAAGGGTAAAGAGAACATAATGATAAACGGATAGGTCATGGATTCAAACTGTGCTGCCATTACAATAAACACAAGAATAACAATCAGGACAGCCAACTCAGTCAACTCCATAAATGAGTCTTGTTGATCTTCATAAGAACCTGCAATTTGCACATCGATTCCCATAGGTATAACCATTTCATCAATAATGGCACTTCCCTTAGCAACAATATCTCCCAATGCTGCTCCGGAAATTACCGCAGACACAGTAACAATACGTTCACGGTCTTTTCTTTCAATGGTAGGAGGAGTCGATTTCTCC
Source organism: uncultured Bacteroides sp. (assembly GCA_964528875.1). Taxonomy (GTDB): domain Bacteria; phylum Bacteroidota; class Bacteroidia; order Bacteroidales; family Bacteroidaceae; genus Bacteroides_E. The sequence goes on from CAZGUI010000040.1 coordinate 13,978, forward strand.
ACTACAGTACCTACGTCTTTGATACGAATTCCTTCTCCTTGACTGTTGTACACCAACACATTTTCAAGAGATTCAATGCTCGTTCTAAATTCAGGTGCATAACGAACTCGAATATCGTATTCATCACCATCTTCACGGTAAATTGAAGCTAAGGAGCCATGAATACTATTTCTTAAATAGGTACCTGCAGTTGCTAAGTTTAACCCATGAAGAGCTAATTTTTCTCTGTCAAACTCTACTTGATATTCCGGTTGATAATCACTTCTACTGATATTTACCTCGGCTACACCGGGAACCTCAAGAAGTCTATCTCTAAGCTCATTCGAAACATCATTGGTTACATCAAAATCATAACCATAAACTTCAAACTCCGCAGTAGGCTGACCGGACATTCCGGTATTAGAACCTCCAAAAATAACCTGAGCTTTAACCAGTTCCGGATAAGCCTTTAAGTCTTCACGCATATCGTCACAAATCTCATCCATCCCTCGGGATCTATCCCCGGGTTCTTCCAATCGAATGTTAAACGACATAATGTGAGTACCATTATCCTGCATAGAAGCAAACGTATTATCCGAGCTTGCTTGACCTACAGTATAGTTTATTGTTATAATTTCATCTTTATATTTATCCATCCATAACACCGTCAACTCTTGAGACAACTCCTGTGCCACCTCAACACGCGTACCAATAGGCAACTCCAATGCTACACCAATACGCGAGTTATCTTGTGCAGGGAAAAACTCGGTGCTAATTCCTTTAATGGCAAAAGCACTGAGAATGAAGAAAGCCAAACACGAAAGTACCACAATGGCACGATGACGTACAGACCAGTTTAACAGACTAGCATATCCGTGATCCAATGCGTTTAAAGCTTTTTCAATGGGACCAAAGAAGGTTTTATACAATTTAGAATCTTTATTTTGACGTCCCAACATTTTGGCACACATCACAGGAGTTAAGGATAAGGATGCGAACATAGAAATAATCATAATCACACACATCATCCAGCCTAACTGCTTAAACATCACTCCGGTCATACCTGTAACCATAGTTAAAGGAAAGAACACCGCCAACATAGTTAAGGTAGAAGCTATAATTGAAATAGCTACCTCATTGGTTCCGTGAACTGCCGCCTGTTTCGGATCAGACCCTCTCTCAATATGAGTAGTTACGTTTTCCAGCACCACAATGGCATCATCCACAACCATTCCCACAGCAATAGACAGGGAGGACAAGGAGATGATGTTAATGGTGTTTCCACTAATCGCCAAATAGATAAAAGAAGCAATTAAAGAAAGTGGTATTGTAATACTAACAATTACCGTAGCTCTCCATCTGCCAAGGAACACAAATACCACAATAATAACAAACAAGAGTGCATACATTACGGTCTCTGCCAAGTTATTAATGGTATTCATAATATTTTCCGATGTGTCAACAATAACACCTAGTTTCACATCAGAAGGTAAATTCTCCTGCAAACGAGGTAATGCTTCGGCCACCTTTTTTGAAATCTCAACAGAGTTTGCCCCTGTTTGTTTCTGTACAATAATCATTGCACCTTGATTTCCATTATTAAAAGTTTGCTGTGCACGTTCCTCAACTGTATCTATGATACGAGCAACATCTGTTAAGTAGATATTTGCCCCGTGATGAGAGCCTATAACAATTTTACGCATCTCCGTAGGATCTTTAAATTCACCCTCCACGCGTAATGCATAGGTTTCGTTACCTACATCAAAATTTCCTCCCGGAATATTTAAGTTTTCAGCACGAATAATAGCACTGATTCCCTCAATTGTTAACCCATATGCTTCTAATTTGTTAGGATCACAATAAACTTGAATTTCACGTTTTGGAGCTCCAGAAATAGAAACTGACCCCACTCCGGGAATCCTTGCCAAAGGATTCACCACCATATCGTCTAAGATTTTATATAGTGCATTCTGACTCTCTTGCGCTTCCACAGAAAGCAAAACAATGGGAATCATATCTGTACTAAACTTAAACAGAACAGGCGTTTCTGCTTCGTCGGGCAAGAAAGAGCTAATCATATCTAATTTATCCCGGACATCATTGGTCAGCACATCAATATCTTCACCAAACTCAAACTCCAATGTAATAATGGAGATGTTCTCCGAAGAACGTGATGAAATATGCTTCAAATTACTTACCGAATTTAAAGTATTCTCCAAGGGACGAGTTACGTTATTCTCAATATCCGATGCACTAGCTCCTTCATACGATGTCATTACCATAATGGTATTGGTATCAATATCGGGATACAAGTCTACGGGCAATTTGGATAAAGAGAATAATCCTAATATGACAAGTGCTGCAAAACACAGCGATGTCATAATCGGCCTATTTACCGAACTTTCATATAAACTCATAATTTTCTTCCTTTATTTATTCTTCAACATCTACCTCAGCTCCATTAGTTAGTCTAGCTTGTCCTGCTACCACAACTAATGCTTGGTCATTCACTCCGGAAAGAAGTTCATATTGATCGCCCATACGACGTCCTAATTCAACACGAGTATAATTTACTTTTCCGTTTTCATAAACATAAACATAACGATCTCCTGCTCCAGTTTGCTTAATTATAGCCACATCAGGAACAACTACGTGATCTTCTGTTCCAAAATTCATAGTTGCACGAGCAAACATACCCGGACGCACTTTTTGACTTATATTAGGTAATTTAATTTCAACAGAAAAGGTGCGTGTTGCAGGATCAACCGTAGGATATATCAAGCTCACTTTACCCTCAAACACCTCATCTTTATACACATCTAAGCGAACATCAACTGAAGCTCCTTTTTTTACTAAAGGAAAATAAGACTCGGATATATTAATTACAATCTTTACAGGTGTAATTTGCTCAATACTTAAAACAGGAGTAACACCATCGTATAAATCACCATCATCATAATTCCGAACAGTAACGATTCCATTGATAGGGCTTAAAAGACCGGTGTTTTCCAATAAGTTATTATGCGAAGACTCTTGAACTTCCATAGTCATTTTTGAAGCTTCCCACTCCGACTCAGACACACCACCAATTTTATAAAGCTCATTAATACGATTGTATTCTGCTCTTTGGTTTTCTAGTTGAAGTTTAGACTGAACCAATCGAGACTGATCCATACTTACCAACTTTTGACCTTTCTTTACGTAATCACCTACTTCTACTAATATATTATCAATACGCACAGGCGACGATGGAGCAATATTGTTCTTAATCTCCGCTTCAACCGTTGCAGTATATTCATATATTTGATTAACAGGACGAGCTGAAACTTTTGCCAGTTTTACTTTGGGTTTCTCATTTACTGTAGTTACAGCTTCTTTTTTATTACCACCGCAAGCAACTAGCATAGATACTGCTAAAACAGCTAGCAATTGAAAACTTGTTCTCATTGTATTCATTCTCTTATTTTATTCCTTTATTTAATTTACATCTTCATAACCCAAAACTTGCTCCAAGTCGGCCTTAGCTACTAAATAATCAAAAATAGATTGATTATAAGTAAGCTGCGATTCTGTTAAAGCCACCTCCGAATCATTCAGTTCTAAGATGGTGCCTTTTCCTACATCGTATCTTTTCTTTGCTATTTCTCTTCCTTTCTCAGCTTGACGAACACTTTCCCGATTACTAACTACCTGCTCAGCACTGGCATCCATATTATCCTGATAACTCCGAGCTTGCATGGTTAGTTGCCTTTCAATATCCACTCGATTATAGGCTAATTGTTGCATCTGAATTTTAGTCTGTTTCGTCTTTTTAAAGTTACTCGCTTTAAATATAGGTATAGACAAAGTAAGCCCTACTGTGGAGTACGGAAACCAATCGTAAGATGAGAACCTAAACGACTCACTCAAGGTGGTATACATATAGTTGTAGTGAGCCACTAAAGTAGGTAAGAAATTGGTGCGCTCTAAAAGAAGGTTTTTTTGCAACAACTTTACATTTAAATCCAATTGCTTTAAGCTGGAGTTTTCAGATAAATTAATAGAATCTTTAACTAACTGCTCTGAGAAAAGGGTTTCTTCATAATCCTTTAGATTACCCAACACACCAACACCTACATTAGAACTCATCCCCATCAACACTTTTAGTTGCAAAGCCGCTAGATTTACTCCATTACGAGCAGAAACAACCGACGGCTTTAAGCTTCGCATTTGCACTTCAGCTCTAATTTTATCGTACTCGCTCACTGAGCCTTGCTCATATTTGGCATTAATTAAATTATAGTTTGCTTCAGCCTGAGCAAAACTTTTTAATAACACATGATAGCTGTCTTGCGTTAATAAAAGCTGATAATAAGCTTTGGTAACCTGATTTATTAAATCTAACTCTGATGAACGCGCTTTTTCCAACGCCAACTCCACATCTGCTTTAGTTAAATTTATACTTCGGTATAATGCCGGAGCAAAAATCGGCAAACTTACATTCACACCTCCACTGTACGAGTTGCTTTGTCCTACTTCAATAACTGTTGACTCGCCTTGAAAATCCATTGCCATAGTTTGCTTTTTTATTGTACGAGTGTACGATCCGGATAAACTAACTTCCGGAAATAGACCGGCAAAAGCTTCCAAGCGAGCTTCTTTCTTCAATTCAATCTCTTTCCCGGCTACTTTTATGGTTGGATTGTCATTCAAAGCCACTTCTAACGCCTGATCTAACGTTAGGAAGAGAGTGTCTTGCTGTGCAAAAACAGGCAAAATAACTCCTACCATCAAGAGTATAAGAGATATTTGGATTCTTAAAAACTTCATTTGTATCATTTTTTCTTATTCTTTTTTTAACGCTTTATCAACGACCAACTTTTATCAATAATTGGGTTATCTTTTAATAATTCCTCTAATAGCTCAGCACCTTTAGGGGTTACAATTCCTCTTAAATAAATAAGAATAAACGATTCATGCACTTGTAACATCGTAAACTGAGAGGTAGATCCTTCCGATTTTAAGTAAATCCGAAGCAAATCTCTAAAAAGAGTATTTACTACAAAATAATCCAAATCATCCCGAAACAAACCCTGTTCAACCCCCATCTCAAAAAACTTCAACTCTTCATTGGCTTCCTCTGACCGATGTGAATCGACTACTGCATATACATCGGGGTATTTCTTCACATCTTCCCAAAAACGGTTATTGATGTGATGCAAAGCACCTATAATTCGCTTATAAAAGGCTAATACCACTTCAAGAACATTATGAGTATCTTGTAATACTTCATCCAGGTAGATTCTCATTTCATCTTTCCTTGCAATGAGACACTCCTTAAGAAGAGTTTCTTTATCAGTAAACATTTCATAAAGTGTTCTCTTTGAAATCCTTACCGCTGAAGCGATTTCATCCATTGTTACACTACGTACACCATTAGTTAGAAACTTTGATAGAGCAACCTCTATGACACGTTCCTTAATTGCCCCTCGACTGGCATCTAAATCAGTATTCATTATCTATTAAATATATATTAGCTAAAAATTAATCGAATATCGACTACAAACATAACCAAAAAACTTTCAAAACCAAACCAGTTTTCTCAATATTATACTTAATAAAAGTGAAAAACTCTTACGCCAACTAGAATTTTATTACTATGCAATCAAAATAGACAGAACAAATAAACCGGAATTCACATCCTACCACTAAGATAAAGAACACATTAACTCCAACCAACCAGAAATAGAGAACAAAAGGACACATAAAAGTAGAAAAAGAATAAAACTCCTTGTATTTACTTTAACAAATAAATAAACAAGGAAAAAACTTTACTGATAAAAACCTGAAAGCAAGGCTTAAATTAGCACTTAGACCGAAGGGGGGTCGGTCTAGGACTAAACTCCCTTCGGTCTAGGACCGAACGCCCCTTAGTCCTAGACCGACAAAAAGAACAAAGAAAAGCGATAAAACAGGATTTCTTCAAAGAATAAGAATAATCAAAAAAATAAACAGACGAGATTATCTAATAGATATCAAGAACTATTTTTATTTTTGTTCTAAACAATAGAATAATATGCAAACCATAAAATCCAGATACCAAAAACGTATAGATGAAAATAAAAGTGAGATCAAACGATTAAATAAACTTATTTTCAGTGTGAGCCTATTGAGAGTGGCTTTTTTTATTTTAGCTGTTTTCTTTATCGTGCATTTTTGGAACATGCAAAGTGCTTTAGCAATAAGTCTCATAATTACTCTGAGCATTTTTATTGGTCTTATTAGATTTCATAACAAACTGTTTAAAAATAAAACACACTGCGATAAACTAGTTTTAATTAATCAGCAAGAACTTGATGTGCTTAATGGAAAACTTAAAAATCTGCCTACCGGCGAAGAATATATAGACTCCAAACATTATTATACATTAGATTTAGACGTTTTTGGACAAACATCCCTCTTTCAATTAATCAATAGAACGTGCACAAAAATAGGAACTGAGAAACTGGTTCAATGGCTGAATCACCACCTGACGAATAAAAAAGAGATCGAAAGAAGACAAGAGAGTGTAAAAGAACTAGCGACTAAGCTAGATTTTAGACAAGAGTTTCAACGTATAGGTATTTCAAATAATAAGCAGTTATCTAATCAAGAATTAAACACATGGATAACAAAAGGTATAGTTAAGAAAAAAAGCGCTTTAACTTACTTATCTCCGTTAGTCGCCATCCTGAATATCACTGCAATATCTTTAGTTATAGCCAATATATTGCCTCCATCAATCTGGATAATTTTGTTTGTTGGCTTCTTAGTTTTAAATACAATTTTACTTAAACACCTTAAAACTAACATTCAGGAAAGCTCAAAAGGTTTACTTACCCTAGCTACTTATGCAGAACTTTTTAAATTAATAGAAAATGAACAAATTACGGATGAATCTTTAAACAAAATATTGGAGAAGAGCTTCGTTAACAAAAAATCGCCATCTGCTCAACTCAAAAAACTAATGAAATTAACTGAAAACATTGAGCAAAAAAACAATATTTTAATCGCACTATTTCTGAACGGCTTGTTCTTATGGGAGTTTAGATTAACATTAAACATTGAACTATGGAAATCCAACCACAAAGAGATGTTATTTCAATGGAATGAAACATTAAGCCACTTTGATGCCATTAATTCATTAGCCAATTTTGCATACAATAACCCCTCTTACACTTATCCTACAATAGAAGAAAGTCAGTTCATATTAAGGGGTGATAGCATTGGTCACCCCCTTATGCTGAACAAGAATTGTGTAACGAATCCAATATCAATGGAAAAGAGAGGTCATTTTAATATAATTACAGGGGCAAACATGGCAGGAAAAAGTACCTACTTAAGGGCAATAGGTGTAAACTATCTCTTAGCCTCAATTGGAACGGTAGTTTTTGCTCATCAATTTACATTGACTCCCAATCAACTAATTACCAGTTTAAGAACAAGCGATTCTTTAGTTGAGAACGAGTCATATTTCTTTGCGGAGTTAAAACGCTTAAAACTGATTATCAACTTAATTGACAGTGGAAAAAACTTGTTTATTATACTGGATGAAATACTCAAAGGAACAAACTCTACAGATAAATTAATTGGATCGCTCGAACTCATCAAGCAATTCATTAAAAAAAGAACCAATGGTTTAATTGCAACTCATGATTTAGGACTTACAGAGTTACAAAAAGAGTTCACTTCAGAAGTTCATAACTACTGCTTTGAGTCGACCATAGAAGAGGGAGAACTACTCTTTGAATATAAACTGAAAGAAGGTATTGTTAAAAATATGAATGCTTATTTCTTAATGAAGAAAATGGGTATTATAGAATAAGACCACCTTAATGGGCTTTCTATAAACCTAAGTTCGACTAATAAAAGGTTATTCATCTTTAGTCAACCCACTTTGATATTCAAGATTAATAATATGAGTAATTCTATTAACTGACGAGTAAGTGAGTCAGTTATACTAGGAGCAAGCTAGAATAAAACATATAGAAATAGTTCATTTTGATTTCAAAATTAATAGAAGACATTTATAAACAAAAAAAAGAGCAATGTTTCCCATTGCTCTTTTTTATAGATTAGTTATAAATAAAACTACTCTTCTATTTTTTCCT
>CAZGUI010000041.1:0-21684 GCA_964528875.1 uncultured Bacteroides sp.
TAAATATAGAATTTATTATCTCAAATGGAAGCAGACCTATTATTCAAAGCTCTCAGAGTAAGTGTGTACTTTTCTTTCAGTTTATCTATAATTGGAAGAAGCTACTCTTTAGATAGGTATTTATCGATGAAAGAAAGTATTTTTTCTTCCTCCGAAGGATGAAACCATTGTATCTCGGGATCACGTTTAAACCAAGTCATTTGTTTTTTTGCATACACACGTGTATTGCGCTGTATCTTTTGAATGGCAAAAGGTAAATCCCATTCTCCTTCAATGTATTTGAATAACTCTTTATACCCCACAGTATTCAATGAGTTTAAATTGCGTTGAGGAAAGACTCTTTGCGCTTCTTCTACGACACCTAACTCTATCATCTCTTCTACTCTTTGATTGATACGCTGGTATAACTCTGAACGGTTGCGTTGTAGTCCAATTTTTAGAATATTGAATGGACGTTCTTTCTTACCTTTTGTTCGAAAGGAGGAGTATGGTTTACCAGTCATGTAGCAAATTTCCAAAGCATGTATCACTCGTTTGTGATTTTTGAGATCAACTTTATAGTAATAATCCGGGTCAAGAAGTTTTAATTCTCGAGTTAAGTGTTCTAAACCTTCTTTTTTATGTTTTTCTTGAATAAACAGGCGAGTCTCATTGTCAACAGTGGGCATGTCATCAATGCCTTTACAAATAGCATCAACGTATAGCATTGAACCACCTGTTAGTAATATGTTAGGATTTTTAGGAAAGAGTGATTCTAACTTAGCTAATACTTCGGTTTCATATTGTGCTGCACTGTAGTAGTCTGCTAAATCTAAAATGCCAACGAAGTGATGAGGAATTCTTTGAAGCTGCTCCTCAGTTGGAGCAGCAGTTCCAATAGTAATGTCTTTATAAAGTTGTCGGGAGTCAGCTGAAATGATGCAAGTATTTAAGTGTTCGGCAATGCGCAAACTAAGTTCTGTTTTCCCAACACCTGTTGGCCCAACAAGGACTATCAGTGTGTGTGTCTTCATTTTATAAATACTCACCTGGGTTTAATTTTTATTCTTTTGCCGGTTCCTCTTCTTCTCTTCCTTCGAAAGATAATAAGTCATCCAGGTCGAAATCAACACTACCATAAAAGTCTTCGTCAAGATCAACATTACTTTCCAAAGCAACGATTTCTTCTTCGGATAGTATCTGTTGAGGAGCATTACCTTTAGAACGTGTACATTTAGGTTTATCAAGAGAGCTACCTGGAATTATTTCTGTCAGCTTAATGTGAAATCCTCTTTGATTCTCTAAGTCAAACATATGAATCAGTCGCTGTCTCTCCTCCTCAAGGAAACGGTCTAATGAAGTCTCCTCCATTAACCAAGTATCAAATTCCGGATTGCTATCTATTTCTTCAAAGTAAATCTCTTCTTCAGTATCCCAGTATTTGTCACAAATAAAGAAGGCAGCGTTAGTAACTTGTTCATATCCAATAGACTTGAAGATGCTATTGTGTAACTCAAGAAAAGTAGATTCAGAGTCAATTTGAATATCTCTAACAAAACCTGCTACTTCTTCGGATATAATGGTGAATTTATATGTCATAACTATAGGGTATAAATCTATTAATATTGTAAAAATAGTAAAAAAAAGAAAAAGACCTAAAGGGTTTTCTCTTTTTATAAAAAAGGGACCTCTTAGAAGTCCCTTACTGTATTTTTTTGAGAGAAATATTATGCAATAATTCCACGTTTAGAATTGCGAATAAAATTGGTGATGTAACGTATTTCATCACTCATAGGAATTTCTTGTTCTATTTTTTCTAAAGCCTCTTGACGATTTAATCCTTGTTGATAGATAATGCGGTATGCATCGTGAATTGCATCTATGGTTTCGTTAGAAAATCCTCTTCTGCGTAATCCTATGATATTAATTCCACTGTATTTAATTGGATCTCTACCAGCAATAATATATGGAGGAATATCTTTACTAAATCTAGCACCTCCTTGAATCATGCCAAAGCCTCCGATATGGCAAAATTGGTGCATCAATACATTGGCACTTACAATGGAATAGTCATCGATAGTAACCTCTCCAGCTATTTTTGTTCCGTTTCCAACGATACACCCATTTCCAATAATAGCATCGTGTGCTATATGTACAGTTTCCATCAAGAGGTTATTATCACCTACAATGGTTGCTCCTTTGGCTACAGTTCCTCTGTTTATAGTTACGTTTTCTCTTATAATGTTATTATTTCCAATCTCAACAGTTGTTTCTTCTCCTGCAAACTTTAGATCTTGGGGTATGGCGCTGATAACCGCTCCTGGAAATATAGTGTTTCCATTTCCAATTCTTGCTCCATTAAGAATAACAGCATTGGGCATTATCTTATTATTATCACCAATGACCACATTCTTATCAATGTAAGCAAATGCATCAACTTCCACATTTTTTCCCAATTTTGCTTCAGGATGTACAAAAGCTAGAGAACTTATCATATTCTATTTGTTATTTATTTTTAATAATTTGTGCCATAAATTCGGCTTCACACACTAATCTTTCTCCAACAAATGCATATCCTTTCATAGTTGAGATTCCTCTACGTATGGGAGCTAAAAGTTCCACTTTGAATACTAATGTATCACCGGGAACCACTTTTTGTCTGAACTTCACATTATCCAGTTTCATGAAGTATGTGGAGTATCTTTCGGGTTCGTCCAATTGGTTTAATACCAATAGTCCCCCCACTTGAGCCATAGCTTCAACTTGTAGTACTCCAGGCATAACAGGTTCTTCCGGAAAGTGTCCTAAGAAATGAGTTTCATTTGAGGCGATATTTTTTACTCCCACAATGTAGTTTGCACCAATTTCAATAACTTTATCAACCATTTGGAAAGGGTAACGATGGGGAAGAAGTTCACGGATACGATTAATATCCATTACAGGTTCTTCGTTACAGTTGTATATAGGGGCTTGTATTTCATTTAAGCGAATAGCCTTTCTCATTTGGCGAGCAAACTTGTTGTTTACTGTATGTCCCGGACGAGTAGCAATAATTCTTCCTTTAATGGGCTTTCCTATTAGAGCTAAATCTCCAATGACATCCAACAGTTTGTGACGAGCACATTCGTTAGCCCAAACTAAAGGTTTGGTGTTGATATACCCTAATTCCTTGGCATTCATATAGGGAACGTTCATTACATCGGCTAACTTGTTAAAGTTCTCTTGTGACATTTCACGCTCGTAAATGACAATAGCATTTTCTAAGTCTCCTCCTTTGATTAATCCTGCATTTAATAAAGGTTCAATCTCTCTTACAAAGACAAAGGTTCGACTACCAGCAATCTCTGTGGGAAAGTCGCCCATATTTTCTAATGTTGCGTATTGATTAGGAATGATAGTTGAATCATATGAAATCAATACATTTAGACTAAACTGCTCATCGGGAAGGACAATTATTGAGGAACCTGTTTCTTCGTCTTTAAATTCTATTTTTGATTTAATGATATAGAAATCCTTTATAGCGGCTTGATCTTCCATACCTACTTTTAGAATTCCTTCCACATAGTATTTTGCACTTCCGTCTAATATGGGGAATTCAGGTCCATCTACTTGTATTAAACAGTTGTCAACACCTAGTGCATATAAGGCAGCCATACCGTGTTCAATGGTACTTACTCTAGCTTCTTTTTTTGCAATAACAGTGCCTCTTGTGGTTTCTATAACGTTGTCGGCTATAGCATCTATAATGGGTTGTCCTTCTAAATCTGTCCGTTGAATCTTGTATCCGTGATTCTCGGGTGCAGGATTAAAAGTTACAGTCAAGTTTAAACCAGTATGAAGGCCTTTTCCACTTAAAGAAAAGCTATCCTTCAATGTTTTTTGTTTCAACATGGCTTATTTCGTTTTATTTTTTAGTTCATTTAATTCTCTTCGTAGCTGATTGATTTCTCTAAACATATCGGGTAACTGTTTGAATACAGCCGATGATTTATAGAACCCTTTCACATCAAATGCAGGAGTACCTAAGATTTGTTCTCCTGATTTTACATTTCCAGGCACACCTGCTTGTGCACCAATCCCTACACGATCTCCTATCTTAATGTGTCCAGCTAAACCTACTTGGCCTCCTAACATACACCACTCACCCACTTTAGTGGAGCCTGCAATTCCAACTTGAGCTGCCATTACGGTATGTGAACCCACAATGCCATTGTGTGCAATTTGGATTAAATTATCCAGTTTAACGCCTGAGTGTATTCTGGTTTCACCCATTGTGGCACGGTCAATACAAGTATTTGCACCTATTTCTACCCGATCTTCAATAACAACGATTCCTATTTGAGGAATCTTGTCATATCCTGTGGCAGTTGGAGCAAAACCAAAACCATCTGATCCAATAACCGCACCAGAGTGGATTGTACAATTATCACCCACTTGACAGTTGTGATAGATAGATACATTGGCATAAATAACCGTATCATTTCCAATAATTGAACCTCTACCAATGTAGCAATGAGGATAGATTTGCGTATTATCACCAATTACTGCATCTTCTGCTATACAAGCAAAAGGAGCAATATATACATCTTTTCCAATTTGTGCACTCTGAGCAACAGAGGCTAAAGGATCAATGCCTTTAGGTTTGGGCTTTTGCTGTTCGTATAGGGCTAAAAGTTTAGCTAAGCTATCGTAAACGTCATCTACTCGTATCAAAGTACTTTGAATATTATCTTCTGGTTCAAACTCTTTGCTAACGAGTACAATAGTGGCTTTAGTATTATATATATAATGAGTGTATTTAGGATTAGCAAGGAAAGTAATTGAGCCGGGTGTGGCTTCTTCAATTTTTGCGAAAGTATTTACAGTTGCGTTCCTATCTCCATATACTTCTCCTTCAATAAAAGAAGCAATTTGCTTTGCTGAAAATTCCATAATATGTATTTGTCTCTCAGTTAAAAAACCCTTGTGAGATTTAGGGATTAATGTACAAATAACGTACTTTTTTTTAATATATCCTTATTGTTCTGTAAGAATTTACATTTGTGTGCCGATTCTATAATGACAAAGATAATATTTCTTGGCTCTTTTTGAGAGCAAAGATACATTGAGCATATCGGACGCTTCTGCTATGTTTTTTATTTCGCCATTGTCGTATAAGATATTTATACTGTCGTCTACAGGGTTATACATGTTCTTCTCAATGCCATCACAAGCAATTAAATATTGAGCTTCTTCAGCAGTAATCTCTAAGTCTTTTTTTATTGACTCAACCAGTTTTTCCTTTTGATTTAATGTAATGGGTTCTGATTGTACTTCTACCTTAAATAGTTTGCGATGAACCATGCCTTGACTTAACAACGAGAGTATTTTATCTGGATGTGTACACCAAACCTTAAGGGAAGTCCAAATATCATTGTCGTCAAGTTGAGTGAAGTTTTCTAAAGCTTCAGGGGTATTAAAGAACGTGTCTTTCTGAACATCAGTATATAAAAAGTAGCGCAAAGAAGGAGAGGCAAATAGCTCAATTCCCTGGCTTGCCAACTTTTTAGCTCTGAGAAGTGTATTAATCAGCATCCGTTCATAGGCAACAGAAGATTTATGGAAATATACCTGCCAATACATCAATCGTCTAGCCATTAAAAAGTTTTCTATGGAATAGATACCTTTATAGTCTACAACCAGTTGGTCTTCTTTTATGTTTAACATCTTAATGATACGAGCCGATCCTATATTACCTTCAGTTACTCCCGTATAAAAACTATCTCTTCTTAAATAGTCCAACCGATCCATATCTAGTTGTCCATTCACTAATTGGTGAAGAAAAAGTTTGGGGTATTCGTTTTTGAATACTTTAATAGCCAGTGATAATTGTCCATTAAATTCTGTATTCATTTTATCCATCAGCGCCAAGGAGATATCTTCGTGAGTAATCCCTGTGGCTAACGTATGCTCCAATGCATGTGAAAAAGGACCATGTCCTATGTCGTGCAATAAAATAGCCGCTTGTACCGCTTCAGCCTCACTATCAAAAATGTATACCCCTTTCGCTCTTAATTGAGATATAGCTTCACTCATCAAGTGAAAAGCACCTAATGAGTGTTGAAAGCGTGTATGTTGAGCGCTGGGATAAGCTACAGAAGATAATCCGAGTTGTTTTATCCGTGTTAAGCGTTGTAATAAAGGGTGCTGTACTACTCTTGAAAGAAGTCCTTCAGGAATAGTAATGAAGCCAAATACAGGATCGATAATTACTCTACGCTTGTACGTCATTGGTCTTTAACCTAAGTATTGTTGAAGTAATTCTGCCATTTCTTGTTGTAGGGATTGAGCTGCTTCTTGGGCACCTTGTGCAAAGTTTTCTGTAGTATCAGCATAAATAATACCTCGTGAAGAGTTTACTATTAATCCACATTGTGAGTTCATTCCATACTGACATACTGCCTCTAATGATCCTCCTTGAGCTCCTACACCTGGAACTAAGAGAAAATGGTTGGGGACTTTTTTTCTGATATCTTCAAACATTTTCCCTTGTGTAGCACCAACCACGTACATCAGTTGTTCTTCAGAACCCCACTTTTGAGATTTACTTAATACAGATTCAAAGAGTCTGTTACCTTGTTTGTCTTCAATTAACTGGAAGTCCTTAGATCCTTTATTACTGGTTAAGGCTAATAGAATAACCCATTTTCCCTCATAACTAAGAAAAGGTTGCACACTATCTACGCCCATATAAGGTGCAACAGTGATGGCGTCAAATTTCATTTTTTCAAAAAAGGCAGCCGCATACATTGTTGATGTGTTACCTATATCACCTCTTTTAGCATCTGCTATAATGAATTGATCGGGGTAGTTTGTTCGGATGTAGTTTACTGTTTTCTCCAAAGATAACCATCCTTTAACACCTAAACATTCGTAAAAAGCCAAGTTGGGTTTATATGCAATGCAATAATCTGCAGTTGCATCAACAATAGCCTTATTGAATTCAAAAATAGGATCTTCTTTTGTGAGTAGGTGTTTAGGGATTTTATCCAAATCGGTATCTAACCCTACACATAAGAAGGATGATTTTTTTTGTATACTTTGAAATAGCTCTTTTCTTGTCATTTTTTTATTGATCGTATTATAATTCGCTTTCTTTTAAGCGTTCTGTGTTTTCTGCAATAATCAAGTGATCGATTAAGTCTTGTATATTACCATCCATAAAGTCGGGTAAGTTATGTGTGGTATAATTAATACGGTGGTCAGTGATTCGTCCTTGAGGGTAGTTGTAGGTTCTAATCTTTGCAGATCTGTCTCCAGTGGAAACTAAAGAACGCCTTTGTTCTGAACGCTCTTTATGTCTTTTCTCATATTCCATCTCGTATAATCTGGATCGTAAAATTTGGAGCGCTCTTTCTCTATTGGAATGTTGTGATCTGCCTTCTTCACAAACTACTACTACACCTGTAGGTTTATGTGTTAACTGGACTTTAGTCTCTACTTTATTTACGTGTTGACCACCCGCACCCCCTGATCGAGCTGTTTGATATTCTAAATCAGCCGGATTAATTTCCACGTCAACTTCATCAGCTTCAGGTAATACGGCCACGGTTACTGCAGAGGTATGAACTCTACCCTGTGATTCTGTTTCAGGAACACGTTGAACACGATGTACTCCTGATTCATATTTAAGAATACCATACACCTTGTCACCCGAAACCGAGAAAATAATTTCTTTGAATCCCCCGGATGTTCCTTCATTTATTGTGTTTATCTCAATTTCCCATCGTTTGTTTTCACAATATCTGGAATACATTCTAAATAAGTCTCCTGCAAAGATAGCGGCTTCATCACCTCCAGTACCTCCTCTAATTTCAACAATAGCATTTTTTTCGTCTTCAGGGTCTTCAGGAATCAGTAGTATCTTTATTTTTTCCTCTAATTCGGGAAGTATAGCCTGACTGTTATCCATCTCTTCTTTAGCCATTTCCCGGAGGTCGTGATCTTTTTCGTTTTCTAAAATTAGCTTCCCCTCTTCAATGTTGCTGAGATGTTGCATGTACTCCGTACGGATATTCATGATATCCTCCAATTCTTTGTACTCTTTGGTTAAGCGAACAAATCTTTTTTGGTCGGATATTACATTCGGGTCAGTGATGAGTGTGGCAATCTCCTCAAAACGAATGGCTAAATCATCCAATCTATTTAATAGCTTGTTTTCTTTCATACACTCAATTAATAACTAAACTCTCCAAACTCACTCTGAATCAGAAGCTCTTTTCTGTCACTCTTTTCAATGTGTCCAATAATCTGTGCTTCTACATCAAAAGATTTAGAGATATTAATAACCTCTTGTGCTTTTTCTTTTGGAAGATAAATTTCCATTCGATGTCCCATATTAAACACCTTATACATCTCCTCCCAAGAGGTTTGACTTTGCCTTTGTATTTCTCTAAAAAGAGGAGGCAAGGGCAAGAAGTTGTTTTTAACTACACGTAGGTTTTCACTGATGAAATGCAATATTTTAGTTTGAGCACCACCTGTGCAATGAATCATTCCATGAATGTCTTGAGGTAATGCATCTATAATTTTTTTCACGATAGGAGCATAAGTACGAGTAGGAGAGAGAACTAGTTTTCCCGCATTGATAGGAGCACCTTCCACCCTGTCTTCTAATTTAAACTGTCCGGAGTATATTAGTTCGCTCGGTACAGCTTTGTCATAGCTTTCAGGGTACTTGTCAGCTAAATAGTGAGCAAACATATCGTGTCGAGCCGAGGTTAGTCCATTGCTTCCCATACCTCCATTGTATTCTTTTTCATAAGTAGCTTGTCCATAAGAGGCTAATCCTACAATGACATCACCCGCTTGAATGTTTTTGTTATCAATAACTTGTGAACGCTTCATTCTGCAGGTTACAGTACTGTCCACAATAATAGTCCGAACTAAATCGCCAACATCAGCTGTTTCTCCTCCTGTAGCATATACTCCAACTCCCATGGAGCGAAGTTCTTCCAGTAGTTCGTCTGTGCCTTGAATAATGGCTTGAATCACCTCTCCGGGTATTAGATGTTTATTTCTTCCAATGGTAGATGATACCAATATGTTGTCAATTGCCCCCACACATAGAAGGTCATCAATATTCATTATCAATGCGTCTTGGGCTATTCCTTTCCACACGGATAAGTCACCTGTTTCTTTCCAATACAGATAAGCTAAAGACGATTTTGTACCTGCGCCATCTGCGTGCATAATGTTACAGAAATCGGAGTCTCCACCTAATATATCCGGTATGATTTTACAGAAAGCTTGTGGATATAGTCCTTTATCTATGTTTTTTATTGCATTATGGACGTCTTCTTTTGATGCGCTTACCCCACGCATCATATAGCGTTGTTTGTTCATTTTATTATTTGTATTTGATAGATAGCAAAAATACCTCTTTTTCTTTGCCTTTCAATAGATATAAAGAAGTAATCCTCTAAAAGAACACCTTTAGAGGATTAAAAGATTGTTTATTTAGAATTCAACGGTAGGTGCTTTTTCAGAACCGGCTTCAGCTTCAAAATAGCTTATTTTAGAGAAACCGAACATTCCTGCTAAGATGTTTTTAGGAAATCTTCTGATTAGCGTGTTGTATTTTTTTGCTGTTTCATTAAAGTCTCTACGAGCTACACTAATTCTGTTTTCTGTTCCTTCCAGTTGTGCTTGTAGTTCTAAGAAGTTTTGATTTGCTTTTAAATCGGGGTAACTTTCTGAAATAGCTAATAACTTTCCTAAAGCGGCACTAACTTCTCCTTGTGCTTTTTGGTATTCAGCTATGTTCTCGGGGGTTAAATCATTTGGGTTTACTGTGATCTGTGTAGCTTTACTTCTGGCATTAACCACCTCATTTAAGGTCTCTTTTTCGTGAGAAGCATATCCTTTTACCGTGTTTACCAAATTAGGAATTAAGTCAGCACGTCTTTGGTATTGTGTTTCAACATTGGCCCATTGCGTTTGAACTTGTTCTTCCGATGTAACTAATCCATTATATCCGCTAATACCCCATAATACAAGGAGACCTACGATAACTAAAATTATAATAACTGATTTTTTCATATCTATAAATTGATTAAATGATTTGACTAAAATAAAGGGTTAAAATCGAGTGCCGGCTCCACCGCCACCTCCACGACCTCCACCGAAACTGCCTCCGGAGAAGCCACCTCCACGACCTCCACCAAAACTGCCTCCTCCAATGATGGGGCCTCCAAAGCCTCCACCACGGCCACCAAAGTGATTTTCATCTTGCGATTTTTGTCTACGTGTCAAGGTGTGTCCGCAATTTCTGCAAACATACGTAATATCTTCTATTTTTATGCCATTTTTTCGGCTTACAATTTGATGATTTGTTCGTTGTAGTTTGTGTTTTCCACAATTAGGACATTTAGTGCTTTTCCATAGACTATAAATGCTAAAGGCTATAATTAAGAAAAACACCCCAAGAAATATAAAAAAGTAGATGATGAAAGGATCTGTGCCTTGTTCTTCGGTATCATTTTCCATGCTGCCTTGTAGTCGGTTGTAGACAGCTTGTACACCTTGAACCATTCCTCTATCCCAATCCCCACTCTTAAAGGCATCAAACATATATTCCATTTGGATGCGTTTGCAAATGGCATCGGGTAAGATGCCTTCAAGTCCATAACCTGTATTGAATTGAATGCAACGTTGATCAATCACTAGTAATATGACCAATCCGTTATCTTTTTCTTTTTTTCCAATACCCCATCCATTGAGTAACTGGTGCGCAAATTCAAAGCAGTCTTCTGAACCAATGGAAGGGACAACTGCAACCACCACTTCTATACCCGTTTCTTGTTTTAGTGTATAAAGCCAATTGTTAATCTGTTCTTTGGATTCATGAGAAAGAATATTTCCAGGATCAGAGGTGAATTGGTGTTCGTTTTCTAGATGTACATTGGGTAATGTCTTTACCGTATAAGTCTTTTCTTGAGCCATAAGACCATTCAAATTGAATGCTAGAGTCAAGAATATGACAACTGTTATTATTGTTTGTTTCATATACATAATGTCTGATGTGTCTTTAAGCTAACTCTTTTTTGAAGAGCCGGGTTGCCATTGTAAAGTTATTAAAGAAAAAGCAATGATTAACACTCCAATGACAGAATAAACATCCGGAACCTCATCAGGAAGCAGCAGCCAACTGAGTACAACACCCGTTACAGGAGTGATAAATTTCCATATATTTAAGTCTGATACCTTGATTTGAGGATTCTTAAGCAACCCGAACCAAATGGTGAAACCAGCAGCAGGAATAAAAGCTAACCATAGAAGAGCTATATAGAACTCGGTAGTATAACTTTTAATTTGCCATTCTTCAGTAAAGAATGAAATAATATAAAGTATGACTCCTCCAGTAAAATTAGCAAAAGCAGTTAACAGAGTAGGTGATACCCTATTTCTGTTTTTAGCAACAATAATATTAGTTGAAGCTCCAATAATATTACTCAAAATCAATAACCCAATTCCTAGATAAAGAGTAGCATCTACACTACTCACCCCTCCTTTGGATAGACTAGTAAATATAATACCTGTCATACCCAAGCCTATAGCTAAACTTTTACGCTTGGTTAAGGGTTCATCACTTATGGTAAAGTGAGCCATAAGAGCTACAAAGAGAGGTCCTCCACCAATGATAATGGCTGAGATCGCTCCCGGTACTAAATTAAGCCCTAAGAAAAATAAGCCATATTGCATAAAGGTTTGCAAAACACCAAAGAGCAACATATATCTCCACTCCTTCAAGTTCGCTTTCCAGTCTGTCTTTTGATAAATTAAAAGAGGAATAAGTAAGACTCCGGCGAGCATGAAACGCATACCCGAAAGATGTAAGGGACTAGTATATGCAAGACCTATTTTTGCTCCGGCAAAAGCTGAACCCCATAAAATACAAGCAAAAATGGCTAATAGTTTGGTCTTCATTACAAAAATCAATTCATATATAACTTAATAAAACGTGACACTTTCTCAGTGTATCTCTCTCTGTTGTTTTTGTAAGATACTGCGTGCTCAGCCATTGGAACAACCCATAAATCTTTGGGTTCAGGTTTTGCTTCATAAAGTGTATAGACCATTTCTGTCGGAACAAAAGTGTCTTCAGCTCCGTGAATAAATAGCATCGGAAGTTTACATTGGCTGATAGCTTTAAGGGCTGAAGCCTCTTTGAAGCTCCAACCATACATTGCATTACATAACCAACTGGTGATGTTTAGAATAGGGAAAGAAGGGAGGTTGAATCGCACCTTTGCTTCACCGGAAAACTCATCCCACACACTAGTGTAACCACAGTCTTCCACGAAACATTTAATGTTAGCTTCTGTTTTTTCTCCGGAAAGCATCATTGTGGTAGCTGCCCCCATAGAAACTCCGTGTAATACAAACGTTGGATGAGTCTGTAATAATCCAGGAGCTATGTCCATCCATTCTATAATATCTAATCTGTCTTTCCATCCCATCTGGATAATGGAACCTTCACTTCTTCCGTGGTATTGTAAGTCGGGAAGAATAATATTGTAGTTAAACTCCTCATTATACATATACCCTAAAGAAAACATAGAGATGGAATTATCTGTATATCCGTGAATTAATAGGGCTGTTTTGGGAGTAGGCTGTTTAGCTAAAACATAATAAGCATGAAGTTTAACCCCTTCTTGATTGATTATGAATGTGTCCTTAAGTGCTTTATGCGTTTGTATGCTATCTAGCCAAGATGCTATGTAAGGGTATTGGGTTTTTACACTTTCAAAGTTATACGGTTTAACATTCGGTTTTAAGGCATAATTAAGAAAAAAGAACCCCGATAATCCTAAAGTAAAAATTAGAACCACAATAACTATAGATAAATAACGAACCCATTTTTTCATTCTTGCTTACTGTTTATACTCTTTGTTTAATCATTCCAGATTTCCCACGATCGCTTTGCTTGTAAGTGTAACATTTGTAATCCATTGATTGTTTTTGCTCCTTGCTTTATTCCTTTCTCAAGAAAGAGTGTTACTTCTGGATTATATACCAGGTCGTACAATAGATGTGCAGGGGTTATTTTGTCATAAGGAAGCTGAGGGCAGTCATTCACATTGGGATATGTTCCAACAGGGGTACAATTAACAATTACTTTATGTTCTTGAAGGATTGAATCGGATAAATCCTTATAGGTAAGAACTCCGGCTTGTTTCTTTCGAGAAACTAATTGAGGTTTAATGTTTAAATCAATAAGTCCCTGAATGATCGCTTTAGAAGCTCCTCCCGTTCCTAAAACTAATGCTTTAGTATGCTCTTTAGGGTTGATTAAAGGTTTAATGGATTCATAAAACCCATATAGGTCTGAGTTATGCCCAATGGTCTTTATTCCTTTTTGATTTCTTTTGATTTGTACCACATTTACCGCTTTCACTTTTTTAGCTGATTCTGCTAATTCATCTAAATAGGGTATAATTTGCTCTTTGTAGGGAAGAGTAACATTTACGCCACAAAGATGAGGTTGTATATCTAAAATTTTCTGAAATCCATCAATAG
The DNA here is from genome assembly GCA_964528875.1 of uncultured Bacteroides sp. Classification (GTDB taxonomy): domain Bacteria; phylum Bacteroidota; class Bacteroidia; order Bacteroidales; family Bacteroidaceae; genus Bacteroides_E. The sequence continues at coordinate 13,540 of CAZGUI010000041.1, forward strand.
AAGGAATCTCAAAATTAAGATATTCAGCTTCAATGTCTTCTTTTTTGAATTTATCAGCAAAGAAGCTTTTTGAGAAAGAATGTTGTAAAGGAAAACCAATTAAACCAAAAGTTCTCATTTTATTTTTTTATAGCAGTGTAAAGGGTACAAATACCAAAAGTTAACCGATTGTATTTAGCCTGAGAAAACCCGGCTTTTATCATTGCTTCTTTCATTACTTCACCCTGGGGAAAAGCTTTAATTGAGTTGGGTAAGTAGGTGTAGGCCTCATCGTCTTTTGATAATAACTTACCAATGAAAGGAATAATAATAGTTGAATAAATCAGATAGAACCAGCGAACCAAGAAAAAAGTAGGAGTAGTTAATTCAAGTATAACTAATTTCCCTTCTTTCTTAAGCACACGATGCATTTCAGAAAGTCCTTTATCTAAGTTCTCAAAATTACGAATGCCAAAAGCAGAAGTTACCGCATCAAAAGAGTCATTAGGAAAGGAGAGGTCTGTGCAATCTTCTTTTACAAAAGATATTTGTTTGGATAGACCTAAAGCTTTTGCTTTTTCTTCTCCTATTTGAAGCATCTTTTCAGAAATATCAATACCCACAATCTCTTTACTCCTTAACTTCTTTTCAGCTAATAAAGCAAAGTCTCCTGTCCCCGTTGCCACATCCATAATACGGCAAGGATGGTGTGCTTTTAGTTGATTGATGGCTCGCCATCTCCAATAATAATCAACGCCAAAAGATAAGGTATGATTTAGTTGATCATACCTTGGTGCTATTTGGTCGAACATTTGTTCTATCTGTTGAGTTTTATTTTCTTTATCGTTGTAAGGCTTTATTGCCTCCTGAGGATAAATCATTGTTGCTCAAGAAATGTTAAAATGTTTGCTTCAATTCGTTTATTTAACTCGTCACTATTGGCTTTTATAAATTTTTCTCCAACAATATGCTCATAAAGCTCAATGTATCTCTCGGATACTGATTCTACATACTCTTCAGACATTTCAGGAACAACTTGACCTTCTTTACCCATAAAATCGTTTTCAATTAACCATTGTCTAACAAATTCTTTGGAAAGTTGTTTTTGAGGTTCACCTTTTTCAAATTTAGCTTGGTAGCCACTTTCGTAGAAATAACGAGAAGAATCAGGAGTGTGAATCTCATCAATCAAATAGATTTTACCATCTCTCTTGCCGAATTCGTATTTGGTGTCAACAAGGATTAAGCCTTTTTCTTTAGCCATCTCTGTACCTCTTTGGAAAAGAGCATAAGTATATTTCTCTAATTGCTCGTAGTCTTCTTTTGTGGCTAATCCTTGAGCTATGATTTCTTCCTTGCTGATGTTTTCGTCGTGACCTTCATCGGCTTTGGTAGTAGGAGTAATAATAGGAGTAGGGAATTTTTCATCTTCTCTCATGCCATCAGGTAAAATAACACCACAAATGTTTCTGTTACCTGCTTTGTACTCGCGCCATGCACTTCCGGTTAAGTAACCACGAATAATCATTTCAATGCGAAAGCCTTCGCAACGTAAACCTGCGGTTACCATTGGGTCTGGAGTTGCTATCTTCCAGTTGGGTACAATGTCGCTGGTAGCATCTAAGAATTTCGCTGCAATTTGATTTAATACTTGCCCTTTGAAAGGAATGCCTTTAGGCAGTACTACATCGAAAGCCGAGATTCTATCAGTGGCAATCATTACTAATAAATCTTCATTAATGCTGTAAACGTCTCTAACCTTACCATGATATACAGACTTTTGTCCGGGGAAGGTGTAGTTTGTTTTTGTTAATGCTTTGTTGCTCATAACTAAATTGTGAATTTAATACTATTTGTTAAGATTTTCATCTTTTGTATTTCTCTCGCGTTTCTCTTTGTCATATTCGTCGTAAGCTTCAACAATTCGCTCAACTAATTTGTGGCGTACAATGTCTTTTTTGTTCAGCTTTACAACGGATAATCCTTTTACGTTTCTTAAAATTTTTAAAGCTTCAGTCAAGCCCGATGTTTGTCTGGGAGGTAAATCAATTTGTGTCATATCTCCTGTAACAATCATTTTAGAATTCATACCCATGCGTGTGAGAAACATTTTTATTTGTTGGGTAGTAGTATTTTGTGCTTCATCCAAAATAACTACGGCATCGTTCAGTGTGCGACCTCTCATAAAAGCAAGAGGAGCAATTTGAATGATGTTGAGCTCCATATATTCTTTTAGTTTTCCGGCAGGTATCATATCCTGTAGAGCATCATAAAGAGGTTGTAAATACGGGTCTATTTTTTCTTTCATATCACCCGGAAGAAAACCGAGTTTCTCTCCTGCTTCAACAGCCGGACGACTCAATATGATTTTTTTAACCTCTTTGTTTTTCAAGGCTCTAACAGCTAATGCAATTGCGGTGTAAGTCTTTCCTGAGCCTGCAGGGCCGATGGCGAAAACAAGATCGTTCTTTTGAAAGCCTTCTACTAGTTTTTGTTGATTCTCACTTCTGGGTAGAATAGGTTTCCCCGTTACACTGTAAACAATAATATTGTCCGGTTTATCAATAAGGGGTGTGTTTCCTTTTATAATATCTATGATTACTCCTTCATCTAAGCGATTGTATTTCAAAGAAAACTTTTCAAGTTGATGAATGTTTTCTTCAAAAGAAACAATATCTTCTTCATCTCCCAACACTTTAATTACGTTACCACGAGCAATGATTCGTAACTTAGGATGTAAATTCTTAATCAATTCCAAGTTGGAGTTATTTACCCCGTAAAATACCAGAGGATCTATCTCTTCTAAAACTATTAGGCTTTCTATCATTTAAATAATTAGTGCAACTTCTAATTGCTTGATTATTAAAATGCAAATTTAATGAATTCCTTTGGAATCTATGGAGTATATTTTGAATAAATTTGTAGGTTTAGATTTATTCAAGGGCAATATTTTAACTATCTTTGCGCGAATTTACTACGCGATAAAGTTTATTATTATGCTAAATAAAGGACGATTATTTTCTAAAGGAGCTTTGTTATTATTACTTGCTTTGATTCTTTTTACTCAATGCTCTTTTTTTTCTAAAAAGCACAATACCCCTAGAAACATAAAAGGTGTAATTAGTTATAAACGTTCTTTTGGAGATCTAAACCCTTTGCACCTTGAAATAGCTAAAAAAAGAGGTGTTGATCCGCATTCCACTCGTGAAAATCTGGATATGAAGAAACTAAAAAAAATAGAGACTAATAAATGGTATGTCGTAGATTCTTTAACCCACTCTGTTCCTTATTTAGTGCCTAATGCTTATAACTTGTTGGAATTAATTGGTGTAAATTTTAGAGACTCTTTAGCGTCAAAAGGATTAAATCCTTATTCCATTATTGTTACCTCTGTACTTCGTACCCAAGATGATGTTAAACGTTTACGAAAGAGAAACATCAATGCATCTGCCAATTCTGCTCACTGTTATGGAACAACTTTTGATGTGAGTTGGAAACGTTACGAACAGATTCCTCATCGTTGGGGTAGAGAAATGGAAACTGTAAGCTCCGATACGTTGAAATTGGTGTTGTCCGAAGTGCTACGTGACTTAAAAAAAGAGGAGCTTTGTTACATTAAATATGAACTGAAACAAGGATGTTTTCACATCACAGCTCGTTAAAAAATCATTCGATTAAAGAATAGTATTATGCAACGTTATTTTATCTATTTATCATACGATGGAACCAATTACAACGGTTGGCAAATACAACCGAACGGGGTTACTGTCCAGGAAAAACTAATAGCGGGCTTGGAGCTTATGTTGCAGGAAAAAGTTACTGTCATGGGAGCAGGTAGAACCGATACTAAAGTTCATGCCAAAATGATGGTCGCCCATTTCGATACGGTAAAAGAAAAATTGGATATTCCTCTTTTGATTCACAAGCTCAACTGTTTTTTACCAAAAGATATTGCTGTTCATAACATTGTTAAAGTGCATAATGATGCTCACGCTCGTTTTAATGCAACCGAAAGAACCTATCATTACTATCTTACGTTTAAGAAATCTCCATTCAATAGAGATTATGCCTGGCGAATTGCGAACTATCCCAACATAGATTTAATGAATGAGGCAGCCCACTACTTGTTGAATTATTCTGATTTTACTAGCTTTAGTAAAGTACATACAAGTGTAAAAACAAATGTTTGTTCCATAAAAGAAGCCCATTGGGATGTAATAGATGAAATAAATTGGCGATTTACCATTCGAGCCGATCGCTTTTTGCGAAATATGGTACGTTCCATTGTAGGAACTTTATTAGATGTAGGCTATGAAAAGATTTCAATAGATGATTTTTGTAAAATCATAGAAAGTAAAAATAGATGTGATGCCGGAGCGTCTGTACCTGGACACGGTTTGTTTTTAGTCAATGTGAAGTATCCCGAATCTCTGTTTATAGAAGATAACTTGTGATGATATGTGGTTGTTATTAGCCTTTGTGTCTGCTGCTTTACTCGGTTTTTATGATGTTTGTAAAAAGAGAGCTCTAGCCAATAATTCGGTACTTATTGTTCTTTTTTTGAATACACTTTTTTCCAGTTTAATCTTTCTACCTTTTATTTTAGGCTCATTGCCTACTGCATCGCCTTTAATAGGTACCTTACTTGAAGTACCTGTACAACCACTGAGTGCACACGCTTATGTGCTATTGAAGTCGTGTATAGTACTTACTTCTTGGATATTTGGTTATTATGGAATGAAATACTTACCCATAACTATTGTTGGTCCAATTAATGCCACGCGTCCGGTTATGGTACTTGTTGGTGCGATGTTACTATTTGGTGAACGATTAAATCTATTGCAATGGGTGGGAGTACTTTTGGCTATTTTTTCTTTTTTTATGTTGAGTCGTTCAGGAAAGAAAGAGGGGATAGATTTTAAACACAACAAATGGATTTTCTTTGTTGTTTTTGCTGCCGTGATGGGGGCTATTAGTGGGTTGTACGATAAATTCTTAATGCAACGCCTCAATCCCTTTTTTGTACAGTCTTGGTTTACTCTTTATCAGGTATTACTGATGGGACCTATTTTATTGTTTTTATGGTGGCCCCAGCGAAATAAGACTACCCCCTTTCAATGGCGTTGGAGTATCTTATTTATCTCAATTTTTCTTTCTGCTGCCGACTTTGCATATTTCTATGCACTCAGTTTAGATGGAGCACTTATCTCTGTTATCTCTATGGTTAGAAGAGGGAGCGTAGTTGTTTCCTTCCTCTTTGGAGCTCTTCTTTTCCGGGAGAAAAACTTAAAAAGTAAAGCCTTGGACTTGTTGTTTGTTTTAGTTGGTCTGTTCTTCTTATATATTGGGTCAAAATAAAAGAGTGATGGATTGAATCCGAGCTTTACCCTACTTTTATGAGTTTCTATTAGGCAATTTAAAGTTAATTGTAATTGTTTCTTTAATCAATAATATGTAATTATTGTTTGATTCATCTATCTTTGGAGCGATACTCTTTTTTGTTAATCAATAATGAAAGAAAAAGAAGAAATGATTAATCAGAACAACTTAAGAATATTACTGTTTGTATTGCTTTTCCTTAGAATAGGATTAAAAATGCAAGCTTTGACCATAAAAAAAACCCTTCAAACATCTCCTGAATATCGTTATACAGGATATGTAAAAGATAGCATTTCAGGAGAGCCATTGGTCTATGCAACGGTTTCTTTTGCAAATGAAAAAGAGGAATGGATGCGTAGTGGAGTTACTAATGATTCAGGATTTTTTGAAGTTGCTTTAGATCAGTTGGCCGTTTCCGTAAAAATTAGTTTTGTAGGATACACAACATACAGACAAAGCTTAGGCTCAGAAGAATTTGATTTAGGAGAAATCTTGTTAGCTACTGATGGGCAGTTACTCGATGAGGTTTCTGTTTCAGCTAGTGCTGTGGAGTATAAAATTGACCGGTTGTCACATCTAATAACGGAAAAGATGCGCAGTAAGGCTTCTAATGCACAGGAACTATTAGATCAGATTCACGGGGTGCGTTTTGATAAATTATCGAACACTATTAAAGTAGGTAGTGAAACGGCTGTGTTACTTTTAGTGGAAGGGGTGCAATATTCGCAAGAGTATATAAAAAATCTTTCACCTGATAGAATAGCTAAAGTGGAGGTGGTAACGGAACCATCGGGTAGGTTTCTTGCCGACGGATATGGAGCAATCATTAATTTTATATTGAAAGAGGATTATCAAGGCTATGATATCCGTTTGAGTAATTTTTCCATGATCAGTTTGGCCGGCTATAATGGCAAAGACTGGCTCATCAACGATCAACCAAGTGTTGGTGTTACCTATACTAAGGACAAATGGAATGTTTTTGCAAACTATGGTTATGCCAATATTCATATGAATACTCCCGTATGGAAGAATCAAAGCTATGTAGGGGTACAAGATGTTTGGTCAGAAAAGACAGGGAAAGACAATCCGAATAATCAATACGGCTATCAGTCTAATTACTTGGTTTTTGGTGTAAACTATCAACTACTACCTAAGCATACACTTTCTTTTCAAGGGGATTATACTTTTCAGAACATCAACGATGATTATTTATTTGACCAACACGTAAAGACTTGGGATTCAGATGCTGTTTTACCCTCTGTTTCAAATACAAAGAATAAAACCCGAGATAAGGATTATGTAGGAACTCTTTTTTATAAAGGAGAAATTGGAGAGAAAATAAAGTTATATAGTGACTTTACCTATAACTATTACTCCAACAACATAAATAATAAGTTTACTCAGAATGAGTCTTTCTTGCACGAGAATCTGTATAGAGAAAACAAAAGGTTCACTAACTTTAATGTGGAGGGAGATTATACTTTCTCTTCCAACTTTTCTTTGAGTTTAGGTTATGCTAACATCTGGAGGAAATATAGCTCAAAAAGAGAATCAGGGGAGCAAATGTTGGATTATTCGGAGCATAGGAATCAGCTATTTACCTATTTTTCGTATCGTGCCAATGATAAATTGAACATAAAAGTAGGAGGAACTCTTGAATACCTAAATAGAGATAGTGAACAAAGAAAAGGCTTTTGGAATGTACAACCTTATTTTCAGTTGAACTATAAAGCCAATCAGACGGTCAATATGAATCTCTCTTATTTAACCAATAGTTATTATCCTTCATTGTATCAACTAAGTCCTATGACTACAGCTATTGATTCCTTAATGATGCAAAGTGGAAATTCTAACTTAAAATCGGCTGTGCGCCATACTGTATCGGCTAAGATTACTTTATGGGATCGATTGACCTTTAATCCAATGTTTAAATATACGCCGAAGCGAATGAGTGAAATCTATACCCAAGAAGAGAGAGGATATATCAGTACATTTGCCAATATCAAGTTGAAACAGTTTGTACTGCAAGCCACTTACGATCAACCCTTAGGACAATATTTTAGTTTGAGCAGTAATGTTGCTTTTTATCGCGATAAGGTAAGCTATAAAGAAATTAGTAACTCGTATTCAGGATGGCTACTGGATGCTGATGTGAGCTACTTCAATCCTCGCTGGAGTTTAGGTGCTTCAGTAGGGTATTATCGGAGTATAGATAAGGGCGCTTTATTACAAGGCTATCAAATGGTCAATATGGATTCTTGGATGCTATCTGTTCAGAAACAGTTCTGGCAACAAAGGGTCTCTGTGATGGTATCTTATTTTCCTCCTATACATTGGGGGGTGCGTGATGAGTTAAAAAAGGAAATCCAAACTCCTTTCTATACGGAAAAATTAATTCAAAGTCTGAAACCTTATCGTAACTTATTGATGGTAAGCTGTAGCATCCGTTTCAATAGCGGAAAAACTAGAAGTTCCGGGAAAAAATCTTCTGTTGAACGAGAACAACGAGCAGTTAGAGCAGCAGGCTTTTAACTTCTTTCAAGTTGGATTGGAATACTTGTTAATTCTTTTTTGTTTATAGCAACAAAAGGTTTCGACTGTTCGTTTTACTCTAACGAAGTCACTTTGGATTTCTAAGAACAAAGTTAATGTTGTTTCTAATCTAAACTTTTCTCCCTTTATTACTGGATAAGAATTTAGATTAATGTATTTTGGTGGAAAATACAGAAGTTTACCTTAAATAATATAAGTCATGTTTTGATGATTAATGAAAAATCAGACATAGAA
>CAZGUI010000042.1:0-20730 GCA_964528875.1 uncultured Bacteroides sp.
TAAATATAGAATTTATCATCTCAAATAGAAGCAGACCTATTATTCAAAGCTCTCACAATATTCTTATTGCTCTAATTTACATCATTCATCAAAGAATAAGAATATAAAGAATCAAACTACACGCTTACCTTGCTCTATTTTCTTTTGTTTTTTCTATACATATTTAGGGGTAAATGTTATATCTTTGTAAGCTTACTACATTGTAAAATAAGAAACTAAGAATATGATTGCCAAAATTGCCAAGTTACTTGAAGAAGTTCAGGTTATACAAGCCAGAAGCGAAGAAGAAATTGAAGCACTTCGTATAAAATACCTAAGTAAAAAAGGAATTATAAACTCATTAATGACTGAGTTCAGAGAGGTTCCTGCTGAACAAAAGAAAGTTGTCGGAGTTAAGATTAACGAGTTGAAACAAACTGCACAAAATAAAATAGCTGAGCTAAAAGAACTTATGCAGTCTTCTGAAGCATCGCACACTGATTTTGATTTAACACGAACTGCTTACCCTATTAAATTGGGAACTAGACACCCGATATCAATTGTAACTAACGAAATCATTGACATATTTAATCGCTTAGGGTTTAATATTGCTGAAGGACCGGAAATGGAAGACGATTGGCACGTGTTCTCTTCACTTAACTTTGCTGAAGATCACCCGGCACGCGATATGCAAGACACTTTTTTCATTGAGTCTAAACCCGATGTGGTTTTACGTACGCATACTTCTTCGGTTCAGACCCGTGTAATGGAGACTACCGAACCTCCTATTCGCATCATCTGTCCCGGAAGAGTTTATCGCAACGAGGCGATTAGCTATAGAGCGCATTGTTTCTTCCATCAGGTAGAAGCTTTATATATTGACAGAAATGTTTCTTTTGCTGATCTTAGACAGGTACTGTTGCTCTTTGCTCAAGAGATGTTTGGTAAAGATACTAAAATAAGACTTCGTCCTTCTTACTTCCCATTTACAGAGCCAAGTGCAGAAATGGATATTAGCTGTAACATTTGTGGTGGTAAAGGTTGTCCTTTCTGCAAATTTAGTGGTTGGGTGGAAATTCTAGGATGTGGAATGGTTGATCCTAATGTATTAAAATCTAATGGCATCGACAGTAATATTTATAGTGGATATGCTTTAGGTATGGGTATAGAACGTATTACCAACTTGAAATATCAAGTGAGTGACATTCGTATGTTCTCTGAAAATGATATTCGCTTCCTCAAAGAGTTTCAAGCAGCACATTAATAGAAAGAAAAAACAAAATATAATTTTCAGTCCTTATTACATGGAAAGTAATAAGGACTTTTTTATTGTGAACCTCTTTTTTATTTAAAAATAAAACGCTTTTCAACCGAACTCTACACGCATCGTATCTCATCCTTCTAGTCCCCTAAAATCAACGAAAACTAGATTTATTTCTTCTAGTTTCTCTTACCTTTTTATTTCTTTTAGTAATCCCTTTCATTTTCATTTTTTCTGCTCTACAGCCATACGTTATAGAGCAAAAATGTGTATGTTTGATAATCTCAATTGTTGTAACAAAAAGTCTCTTCTCTTAAGTTTAACACTAGAATCTAATTTATAGAAAAAAACGAAAAAGTAAATGCACAGAGAAGAATAAAAGATAACCATGAAGAAAGGAAAAATTTTAGTTGTAGATGATAATAAGAATGTGCTAACCACTCTTCGCCTTTTATTATCTCCATACTTTGAGGAAGTTATTTTACTCCCCTCTCCCAACTCTCTGACAACTACTTTAAAAGACAAGAATCCGGACGTTGCTCTATTGGATATGAATTTCTCAGCGGGTAGAAATACGGGTAACGAGGGTATTTTTTGGTTATCAGAAATTAAAAAGATCAACCCGGATTTACCTGTTATTCTCTTTACAGCCTATGCTGACATTGATTTAGCGGTCAAAGTATTAAAAGAGGGAGCTACCGACTTCATTGTAAAACCATGGGATAATGCAAAGCTTATAGCCACATTGCAATCGGCTTACTCACTCTACGAATCAAGGAAAGAGGTGAAGAGACTTAAAGAAAAGCAAAAAGGACTGAGTGCTGAACTCAATAAAGAAGAGGAGGTCTGCTGGGGAGAATCTTCACTGATGCAAGAGCTATTGAAGAAAATAAAAAAGGTAGCTCCTACTGATGCCAATGTTTTAATTACCGGAGAAAACGGTACAGGTAAAGAGGTAGTGGCTAAAACCATTCATATGCTTTCTACACGTAGTAAAGAACCTTTAGTAACTGTTGATATGGGAGCCATAACACCTTCACTTTTTGAAAGTGAACTTTTTGGTCATGTAAAGGGGTCGTTTACGGATGCATACATTGATAAAGCAGGTAAATTTGAAGTAGCAGACAAAGGCTCTTTGTTTCTCGATGAAATAGGAAATCTAGATATTACGCAGCAGCCAAAGTTGTTAAGAGCTCTACAAACGAGAAAAATTCTACGTGTAGGAAGTAATCAAGCAACCAACATAGATATTCGTTTAATTTGTGCTACGAATGTGAACCTTTTTGAAGCCGTTAAGGAAGGAACATTTAGAGAAGATTTACTTTATCGTATCAACACCATACAGATAGAAGTCCCTCCACTTAGAGAACGCAAGGAAGATATTCCTGCTTTAGCTTATTTCTTTTTGAACCGATTTAAAAAGAAGTACAACAAACAACAATTAGATTTCAGTCTGGAAGCTTTAGATAAAATAAAGAAACATTCGTGGCCGGGAAACGTTAGAGAGCTCCAACACGCCATAGAAAAAGCGGTAATTTTAACAGACGACACACTTCTTCATCCTTCTGATTTTTATACGAAAACGGCAGAAGAAAAAGAAGAGTCGTTAGAATATATTAGTTTAGAGGAGATGGAGAAAGTGATGATTATAAAAGCTATGGACAGTCATCAAAACAATATCTCTGTGGTAGCCAATCAATTAGGTATATCTAGACCCACACTTTACAGTAAGTTGAAAAGATACGAAATAAACTATTAATGCTTATGTTTAAATCGATTGATTACAAACTATATATCTACCTTTTTTTGCTGATAGTAACAGTTAGTTTAACTACTTATTTTTTTATTGATGGACAATACATCTATGGTGTTTTCTTTATTTTCTTAGCTATTATTGAAATTATTAAACTCTATACACATTACAATAAATTCAATCAGAATATTCTTTTCCTATTGAATGCATTGGATAATGGTGATTATGCTTTTCATTTTTCAACCACACACATCTCTAGGCGAGAAAAAGAGTTAAATAAAATGATGAATCGCATCAAAGAGATTTTAATGAATGCCAAGCAAGAGGTTATAGCCAATGAAAAGTTCCTAAGCCTCATCATTGAACAGGTTCCTACAGGTATTGTCATTTTAGATGAAAGGAACAACGTGAAAGGGTGTAACAAAATGGCTTCTGATATACTTGGCCTGCCTATTTTTACACACATCAATCAGCTTAATATCATAGACAAAAGTCTGCCCGACCTATTTAAAAATCTAAACACTCATAGTAACCGGCAAATAAAAATCACTAATGAAATAGAGGAGATACAAATCTTGTTAAAGGTTTCTATGATTACAATCAAACAGAATAATATGCGTATCATCTCCTTAAATAATATTGCTGAGGAGTTGGAAGATAAAGAGATGGATTCTTGGATCAAATTGATACGGGTAATGACGCATGAAATTATGAACTCGGTTGCACCTATATCTTCTTTAACAGAGATGTTACTCTATGCATATCAAACCCAAGAGATAGAAAACAACAAGAGCTTAAAGGCAGATACCATTGACTCACTACAAACCATTCACGACACGAGTAAAGACTTAATCTCTTTTGTTAAATCTTATCGAGAGTTTTCCAAAGTTTCTAATCCACAGATTGCTCCTTTCTATTTAGATTCATTTATTAAATCAACCTTGAAGCTGGAAGAGGCTGAAATATCGAAGAAAAACATTACTGTGGAAATCGATAATGCAGAAGATACTGTTATTCAAGGTGATTCAGCATTACTAGGCAGAGTCTTTATAAACTTAATAAAGAATGCTATTGAATCTTTGGACAGCCAATCAAAGAAAGTAATAAAAATAAAGACACATGCTTTGAGGGATAATATGCAAATGGATATATCGGACAATGGCACTCCAATTCCTGAAGAGATGATCAACGACATCTTCATCCCCTTCTTTACAACTAAAGAATCGGGATCGGGTATTGGATTAAGTGTATCCAGATACATCATGCGTTTACAAGGAGGTACTCTTAAACACAGCTTTCACAACGGGTGGACCACATTTAGTATGATTCTACCCAAACCTAAAGGAGAAAATCAACAAAACGAAGTAACGTGAGTCGTCAATAAATACATAAATCATACTTATGCACACCACAGAAGGCCATCAAACACAGGCTTATGTAGTGCAAATCCTAGACCTAAAGCCAAATAGGTCTAGGATTTATTTTAGTGAGTTACTTAAATATCAATTAAACAAATTATGTGGCAGTTGTGCCATCTCAAAAACAAATGAAAAACGAACACTTCGCCCTATAATTTACATCAGACTCACGTTGACTTATTCATTTTTCAAGCTTTTACAACTTGGTTTCTGTAACGACTTTTCCATCAAACAAATTAACTATACGATGCGCAAATGAGGCATCGTGCTGAGAGTGAGTAACCATCACAATAGTTGCTCCTTCTTGATTCAATTGAATGAGCAGATTCATTACATCCGCTCCGTTTTTTGAATCCAGATTACCTGTCGGCTCATCGGCAAGGATCAGTCTGGGTTCGGCAACAACTGCTCTGGCTATAGCCACACGTTGTTGTTGACCTCCGGAAAGTTGGTTAGGAAAATGACTGCTACGGTGACTAATATTCATTTTCTTCAATACCTCCTCTACCCGTTTCTTACGCTCGGATTTCTTTAAATTCAAATAGATCAAAGGAAGTTCCACATTCTCATAAACAGTCATCTCCTCAATCAAATTAAAACTTTGGAAAACAAAGCCAATATTTCCTTTACGAGCCTGCGTACGTTCCTTCTCTTTCAGATTACCCACCTCTTTTCCTCCTAAGAAATACTTTCCACTGGTTGGATTATCCAACAAGCCGATGATGTTCAACAAGGTGGACTTGCCACAACCCGAAGGTCCCATTACAGCAATGAATTCCCCATCATTAACATTTAGGTCTATTTCGTTCAACGCAACAGTTTCTATTTCTTCTGTACGGAACACTTTCGATAGTTTTTGAATTTCTAACATGATTCTATATATCGTTTTTTATTCTGATTTAAGTGATTTCACCGGGTTTTGAGATAACACTTTTATGCTGACTCCTGAGGTCGTAATTAGTGCTATCAATAATTGCAACAAAATGGGGATTAAAAATATCCAAATATCTATGGAGGTTCGGTTATAATAGTTGTTCAGCCAATTCGTTGTGACATAATAAACGATTGGAGCAGCTATAATACCGGAAAAAAGTACCCACTTTAAGATGTCTAAAGAGAGCAAGGTAAAAATAGATAATCCTGAGGCTCCGTTTATTCTCCGAACAGCAATTTCTTTTACTCTTCGAATGGTAGTAAAAGTATGTACTCCCAATAATCCCAACATAGAGATAAAAATGGCTAGTATAGCCGTATAGAACAACACTTCAGACTGTGTTCTGAATGATTCAAACTTATTATTATAAATATCTTCACTCCAATCGGGATTAACAATAAACTCCGCATCAATGGAGTGAAAGACTTTTTCCACTATATCTCTAGCTTCATTTCGTGAAACAGTCTCATCAAACTTTACATAGAGCACAGAGAACACAGCATCATAAAACTTCAAAGCCATCGGACCTATTCCTTCTTCCGGATTAGTCCATGTGAAATCTTTTACCACCCCCATGATTTCCAAAGGTTCTTCAACCTGTTCTTTATAAACCACATTAGTACCTACTACCGGATAATTCAGGCCTAACATTCTAACAGCCGTTTCATTCAATATGATTCCTTTAGAGTTAATGGCTGCATCTTCTTTATAAAAACTTCCTTCCACAAGCTCCAATTCCATCAACTCACAAATACCTGAATAAATTCGATATTCGTGAATAGACTGACTCATAGACTCATTCATTAATCGTACCATTTGCCCACTGGCGCCGCGCCCAAAAACATGACCAGCTGTACTTACACCTTTGACTCTAGGATTTCTTAACAACTCTCCCTTAAGGGTGTTATACTCTTGTCTGGACTTATTATTCATATAAATATGCATTACTCCTTTGGGATTATAGCCTATGGGAGAATTTTCCAAATAAGAGGTTTGCTTATTGACTATAAAGATATAGGCCAATAGTACAATGGAAATTAAGGATTGAAATACAACAATATACGAGGTTAATCGTTTCTTTGAAAAACGTAATCGTTTCATCAAAGTATCTATGGGACTAAACTTAGCCAGATAGAACGAAGGATAACTAGCAGACAGCAAAACAGTAAGAACAAATACAACGAGCATAGGGATAATAAAAACAGGTTGTCCCAACTGTGCGACATCTATGTTCCGATTGATTAACTGAGCAAAAGAGGGAAGAATTAATAAAACCAATCCAAACGCTAAAATAAAGGCAATCAGTACAGTTAATCCAATTTCAGAAAAGAACTGTACAATAATATCTTTTTTCTCTGCTCCATTGGCTTTTTTAATACCAATCTCTACCATCCTATTTTCACCTTGTACAACAAATAAATTCACAAAGTTTGTAATGGCTAAAGCAAGAATTAATAAGGAAACCACACACAATAACCAAACAAATTTCATATCGCTTTGAACACCTAAGGTATCTCTTGCTTGTGTGTGCAAATAGATGTCGGTCAATTTCTCTGTAACCCCTTCACCTTTAATATCCATTTTTTCAAAGAACAAAGTCAACTGAGACGTATAGGCTTTTTCAATCTCTTCTCTAACTTTTTCCAGTGAATGTCCCTTTGCTATTTTATAAAAGGTAAAAAACTCAATAGATGGCCACTCTTTCATATAATTCATATCAGACAAGACATCAAAACGAAAATGCGTATTAGCAGGTAACTCTTTTACTACACCTCCCACAGCATAATCATGGTCGTTAATCGTTACCTTTTTTCCTACAGCTTTTTGAGTATCTCCAAAAATTATCCGGGCATATTTATCGGTAAGAATAACCGTACTGGGGTTATCTAACACACTTTTATCACCCTCAACGAACTCCATTTCAAAAACGTCAAAAAAACTGGGTTCAGTTGCAAAAACAGTTAGGTTTTGAAAATGCTCTTTCTCATAAGTTAAATCTTTATTCCCACTTTTGTAAATCTGTGTCGCTGCTTCAATTCCGGGAACATGAAGAGGTATTTCGGTTACTGTAGAACGAGTAGTTATGGGTATTATATCCACATGCCCACCTTGATCCCAAGCTGTATTCAAACTAATAATTCGATCGCTGTCTTTAAAATGTCTATCAAAACTCAACTCATTAAAAACAAACAAAATCAACATAATGGAGAGAGCTAATCCAATGGTTAACCCTACAACATTAATAGTGAAGAATAAACGTGATCGATTAAAACTTCTATATAAGTCTCTAAACATCTCTTTTTATTTTAATATTAGTTCTTCAATTTCAGTAAAATTATCATAGCTGGAGGTTACTACCTGTTCTCCGGGTTCTAACCCTTCAAGCACCTCATAATACATAGGATTTTGTCGGCCAATACGGATGGATCTTTTGACAGCACGTTTTCCGTCGTGAGTAACCACAAAGATCCATTGTCCACCCGTAGCCTGATAGAAAGCACCTCTAGGAATCAAAACAGCTTCTATAGGCTGTCCCAGCTGTAAATTAATGTAATAAGTCTGACCTGCCCTAATGTTATCAGGTCGCTCCCCCACAAAAGTAAAATCGGTTTTGAACTGTTTCTCTCTTACCTCCGGATAAGCTTTTCTGACTTGTAAGGCATAGTTTTTATCTTGTCGTTCAAAGGTAGCATCCAACCCGGCACGAACCCGATCGATATAGTGTTCATCAATTAAAGCTTCTACTTTATAATCGGACAGTACACTTACCTGTCCCACTTTACTGCCTGTTCCTACATTCTGACCAATCTCAACATCTAATAGCCCCAACTGACCATCAACAGGAGCTTTTATATTTAAGTTCTCACTGCGTTGACGAACCAGCAACATATTTTTACGCATATTATGTAAACTCTCCTCCATATTATCTATTTGGATACCCCGATAGATTGAATCTTGCTTTTGCCTATCAATGACCAACTGACGACCTTCAATAGCAAACTCATAGTTTTCTTTGGCTTGCAGATAATCTTCTTTCGAAATCAACTGCTCCTTATAAAGCTGCTCATATTGTAGAAAACTCCTTTTCTTTCGTTCAACATCCAAGTCTAACTGAAGTTTCTCCTGTCTGAGTCGTAGTTTTTCTTGCTCCATAGTAACCTGCGTATTTCGCAGGAAATTTTGTTTCTCAGCCAATTGAGCTTCGCTATCTAAAATATTCAAACTCAACATCGGGTTAGAGAGTCGCACAATAACTTGTCCGGCCTTAACTTGTGCTCCTTCTTCCACCAGTTTCTCTTCAACAATTCCTCCCTCAATGGCACTCAACTGTATGGTGCTAATGGGCTGTACCTGACCACTTATACGCACATAGTCGTTGAACTCTCTTTTTTCAACGGAATGAATACTGATTTTATTTTTCTCTATATTGAGTTTGGAAGAGTGATTACCAAAAATCAACCAAAACAATATAACCAGAGCCAATCCCCCTCCTAAGATGTAGGGGATATGTTTTTTCTGTAATCCTTTTTTCTTTTCTATTTTTCTATCCATGAATTTATCTTTTATTCTTCTATAAAAGGTAGGCCTTGATAATAACTCACCAATTTATACTTCAGATAATATTTATATTTTGCATTTAGTTCCTCTGCTTTAGTACGCATCAATCGGTTGGCACTCGTGTGTAAAAGAATGAGGTCTATCATTCCTTCACTATACTTTCTTTCATTCACCTGATGAGCTACTTCGGCTGCATTTCGTTGTTTCACCGCTTGATAATACTCGTCTACCTGTCCATTAACATCAGTAATCGCTTTTTCTATTTCACCATACAATTCTCTTAACACACGCTCTTTTTCCACCTTAGCCATTTGATATCTTGCTTTAGCTTTACCTACACTTGCCGTACGACTAAATCCACTAAAGATGGGGAATGAAAGTGTTAATCCTATATACTCTCCTCTCCTATTTTTTACTTGATCTTTAAAGGGCTCGTATACCGAACCATCCATAAAACGAGAAAAATTAGTACCTACACCGGCATCTAACCGAATGGTGGGAGAGAAATTTCCTTTAGTAACCTTATAACTCAAACGTTGTGCATCATAAGCATATTGTGCCGACTGAGCTTTGGGTATAAAGCTTTTAGATAATTCGTAGATTACATAAGGGCTCTCTTCTACTTTTATGATTTCATCCAATGTGTTTTCTCTAATAATCTCCAAGTCTTCTTCAATGGGGAAATTCATTTTATCTTTTAGTAAGAGCTGAGCCACCAATAAGAGGTTCTTTTGTTGAGTTAAACTAAAAACTGTTTCTTCATATTTAGCCTCAACCTCTACCACATCAGGTACTCCCTTTAGACCTAGTTCATTCATCCTCTGTATTTTCTTTAACTCATCCTCATTCTTCTGAAGTTCTTCTTTGGCTATATCAACCATATCGTATTGATAAAGTAAATTCAGAAAGGCCTCCATGGTATTGAATGCAACTTTATCTTTCTCTTGTTCATAAACTTGTTTTCCCAAAACTTTATTCACTTTAGACAATTGAACTCTCCGATAGCTGGATAAACCATCAAACAATAGGATTGAAAGTGACAAATTATAGTTATTAGAAAAAGAGTTTACTGTGGTATAAGTATTTGTTTTATCGTCTAATCCTCGTCCAAAATTAAAATTAGTGGAGCTATTGACATTAATCCCGGGAAGTAATCGTCCTATAGCTTCTAAGTATTCTTGATTATAAACCTTCTGTTCCAACTGACGCGTATTGGTTTGAGCATTATGTTTAACTGCATACTTCATACAGTCAGAGAGAGACCAACCTGTTTGTCCAAAACCAAACAGAGAAGAAGCTGTTAAAATTAATATTGTCATTATTCTTTTCATATTTATATCCATTTACCAAACAAGTAGCCAATAGCGTGCCAAACAACCTATAACTCTTAAAACCCACATTATTCAGATAAGCAACGCCCTAAGTGTAAAGTAACCTTACACCAATGTCAAGTATATTTACAAAAGAGAAAAAGAGAAGTAGAGAACAACAAATAAAGCACAAAAGAACCCCTCACAGAATGAGTAAAGCAAGGTTTTTTCTGCAATCTCATCGGTCTAGGACCGAAGGCCTGTCGGTCTAGGACTGAAGGGTGCTCGGTCTAGGACCGAGGGGTGTTAGGTCCTAGACCGATGAAAGGGGCATATTTATTTTTTAGAAAAAACATAAAAGAAAATAGAATAAACAACAAATAAAGAAACCCTTTTTATGTCTACTGAAACATTTTCTTTTAGTTCGTGTTTTATAAGAAACAGAAAATATCTTTAATAACAGAATGAAAATAAAAGAACGTTACGAAAAAGTATTGACCTGGTTTCAGGAGAATGTACCTGTTGCAGAAACAGAACTCAATTACTCCAACCCCTTTGAATTATTGGTTGCAGTTATCCTATCTGCACAATGTACCGACGTACGGATAAATCAAATTACGCAGAAACTTTTCTACGATTACCCTACTCCCGAGGCTATGGCTATGGCTACCCCGGAGGTTATATTTGAATACATCCGAAGCGCAACCTACCCTAATAGTAAAGCCAAACATTTGGTGGGAATGGCTAAAATATTAGTGGAAAAATTCAATAGTGAAATTCCCGATACCCTAGAGGAGTTAACTACCTTGCCCGGTGTAGGAAGGAAAACCGCCAACGTGGTATTATCTGTTATTTTCAAAAAACCGGCTATGGCAGTAGATACGCACGTTTTCAGAGTGGCTAATCGAATTGGGCTAACACGCAACTCCAAAACGCCTTTGGAAACTGAAAAGACATTGATTAGACACATACCCAAAGAGTTGGTTCACATTGCACACCACTGGCTAATTCTTCACGGTAGATATACTTGTACTGCACGCAATCCCAAGTGCAGCGAATGTGGTATAAAACTTTATTGCAAAGAGTTTACCAAACAAACTAAGATTGAAAGCAAATAAAAGAAAAGAGACTAAATAAAAATAGGGTAGCTTCTTGTTAGAAACCACCCTATTTTTATAAATTCTTAATTTCGTAAAATACTACTCTTCTGTATCGATAATCTTCCATACAATAGTTGATAGAATGGCACCAATAAATGGAGCAACAATGAACAACCATAATTGAGATAATGCTTGTCCTCCTTCAAAAATAGCCGGGCCAATGCTACGCGCAGGATTAACTGAAGTTCCTGTAATTGGAATACATACAATATGAACCAAAACAAGAGTCAACCCAATGGCTAAACCGGCAAACTTATTCTCAGCTCCTTTAGATGTTACACCAAGAACAACCAATACGAAGATAAATGTAAATACAATCTCTGCAACTAACGCCGGAATCAGATCAGTATAGCCATTAGAACCGGTAAAAGTAGTTGTTGAACCCGAGTCTTTTGCTAACACATATAATACTGCAGAACCTAAAATAGCTCCAATGACTTGAAAAATCATATACATCCCCGCATCTTTATTACTAATTCGCTTGGATAAAAACATAGCTAATGTAATAGCAGGATTGATGTGACATCCGGAAATTTTCCCAATGGTATAAGCCATAGCTACTACAGATAAACCAAAAGCAAAAGCTACACCGAGTGTGCCTACAGCATCAAAAGGTTGTCCGGTTCCTGCAAACACAGCAGCACCACATCCCATAAGTACTAGAACAAAAGTTCCAACAAGTTCAGATAAATACTTTTTCATAATTATTGTTTTTAAATAAAATCTTTATTAATAAATTTTGATAAATATAAAATCTATTTTTCATTTTTCAGACTATTTCACATCCTTTTTTAAGTAATTGCTAAAACTAACCGTTCTAAAGGCACTATTCCAATGGGGTCATTACCTTTAGTATTGGCTGATAGAAGAAAAACCAGATTGATTTACCCAAAGGAGCAAAACAAAAGCATCCTTTATTAAATTTAGGATTTATTAAAGGATTGCTAAATATCCCCATTCATAAATGATCATTCTAGCGCAATCAATTAATGAATTATTTCCATAATTCATAGGGTTAAAAAGAAATAAACACTAACTTTGCTCGTCTAATAAGATATAGATTAACTTAAATAAAGTATTGAATATGCAAACAATTGACAAATTTAATTTTGATGGCAAAAAAGCATTTGTTCGTGTAGATTTTAATGTGCCTCTTGACGAAAACTTCAACATCACAGATGATACTAGAATTCGTGCAGCACTACCTACACTGAAAAAAATATTAAGTGAGAATGGTATGCTTATTATAGGCTCTCACCTAGGTCGTCCTAAAGGAGTAAATGAAAAATTCTCTTTGAAACACATCCTTAACCACGTATCTAAACTTCTAGGTGTTGAGGTTCAGTTTGCTAAAGATGCTATGGGTGCAGAAACAGCAGAGCAAATTAAAAACTTAAAGCCGGGTGAAGCTCTTCTACTAGAAAACTTACGTTTCTATGCTGAAGAAGAAGGGAAACCTCGTTTAGCTGATGACGCAACCGACGAAGAAAAGAAAAAAGCAAAAGAAGAACTTAAAGTAAGCCAAAAAGAGTTTACTCAAACATTGGCTTCTTATGCTGACTGTTATGTTAACGATGCTTTTGGAACTGCTCACCGTGCGCATGCTTCAACTGCTTTAATTGCAGAGTATTTCGATGCTGACCATAAAATGTTTGGTTACCTAATGGGGAAAGAGGTTAATGCAGTAAACAAAGTGATGAATGACATTCAACGTCCTTTCACAGCGATTATGGGAGGATCAAAAGTTTCTTCTAAAATTGAAATTATTGAGAATCTTCTAGGCAAAGTAGATAATTTAATCATCGCCGGAGGTATGACTTATACCTTTGTAAAAGCTCAAGGTGGCAAAATTGGAAACTCTATTTGTGAAGACGACAAACTAGATTTGGCTCTCAGCTTAATTGATAAAGCAAAAGCACAAGGAGTAAACTTGGTATTGGCTGTAGATACTAAGATTGCAGATAAATTTGCAAACGATGCTAAAACCGGTTTTGTTGATGTAGCAGAAATTCCTGATGAATGGGAAGGTCTTGACATCGGCCCAAAATCCATTGAGTTATTCTCCAACGTAATCAAAGAATCTAAAACTATTCTTTGGAATGGTCCTACGGGTGTTTTTGAATTCGATAACTTTGCAGGTGGAACAGAAGCTGTTGGTTTAGCTATAGTAGAAGCAACTAAAAATGGAGCATTCTCTCTTGTTGGAGGTGGTGATTCAGTAGCTGCTGTTAACAAATTCAACCTAGCAGATAAAGTTTCTTATGTATCTACAGGGGGTGGGGCTTTACTTGAAGCCATAGAAGGTAAAAAGCTACCTGGAATTGCTGCAATAGAAAAATAAACTACATTACTGATAAATATTAAAGAGCACCTTTCTTGGTGCTCTTTTTTCTCTCTACTTTTATGAAAAAAACATCATACTTTTTATACGTTTCCTTTTGCATTCTTTCTATACTATTCATAAGCTCGTGTAACTCTAGACAAAAAAAGGATCAACCGTACGTAAAACCAACTGATTTGAAAACGTTACGATTAGGTGCTATGTCGTCTATGGATTATATACCTTTTGTTGTTGCGAATAAAACAGGAATTTACGATTCACTGGGACTAGATTTAGAGATTGTAAAATTCTTTTCTGCTAACGACAGAGATGCAGCCTTCCAATCGAGTAATATAGATGGAACGGTCATTGATTATACGGGAGCCATTTTACAACAAGCCAATGGTATACCTTTAAAATTGGTCATGAAAAACGATGGTTTCTTCTACTTCATAGCAGGTAAAGAAAGTAACGTAAAAACATTAGCCGATCTGAAAGGAACAAATATAGCTGTATCTAGAAACACAGTTATAGACTACTCTACGGATCAGTTTCTGAATAAAGCAAATTTGACAGAAAAAGAAGTAAATAAACCGGAAATCAATAAGATCCCATTACGTTTAGAGATGCTTCAAAACAATAAAATAGAGGCAACAGTTCTACCCGATCCCTTTGCTTCCATTGCTTTGAATAACGGACACCACGCCATTATTACGACCAAAGACTTAGGTATCAGCATTACAGGAACGATGTTTACCCAAAATGCCATTGAGAACAAAGCAAAAGAGATTGAGGTCTTAATTTTAGGCTATAACGCCGCTATTCAATATATGAAAGAGCAGCCTCTATCTACTTGGGGACATATTTTAACGCAAGATGCCGGAGTTCCCGAAGCCTTAATCAATTCCATTCAGTTGCCTGACTATGAAAAGGCTTCTTTACCACAAACAAAAGATATAAAACAAACGACAGATTGGTTGAAAGATAAAAAACTAATTCCGGAAAACTACTCTGAGGGGTTACTCTTAGATCCATCTTTTATTAAATAAATAAAGATTCGAATGGCAACATTAGAGATTAATCACCTCAATATATTTTATAATAAAGGGAAAGAAAAGGTCAAAGTTGTAAAAGACTTAAACCTCACACTACCTCAAGGACAAATATACGCCATTGTAGGTCCTTCAGGATGTGGAAAATCCACTTTGCTATATACTATTGCAGGAATTTTATCCAACTATACAGGTGAAATAAAGATTAACAACAGTGCTCCAAATACCAAAAAACATTCCATAGGATTAGTCCCTCAGCATTATGGATTACTTCCATGGAAAAAGGTAAAAAAAAACATATACCTACCACAAGCCATTCGAAAAGAAAAAGTGGAAGAAGTAAAAGCCACAGACATCATAAATCAACTAAAAATAGGTCCTTTGTTGGATAAGTATCCCAATCAACTGAGTGGTGGGGAGCAACAAAGAGTGGCTTTAGCTCGTGCTTTCAGCCAGAAGCCAGACCTGTTGCTAATGGATGAACCCTTCTCAGCATTGGATGCTTTGACTGCAGAGAAAAGTCGTTCACTATTTCATAAACTGTGGGAAGAATATAGAACAACCACTTTACTCATTACACATAACATACAAGAAGCTGTAGAGCTAGCACACAAGGTTATTTTATTAAGTCCGGCACCAGGAACCATAAAATACATTCTTGATTCACCCTCTGAAAATAAAGTAAGAGAAATAATACAAACCATATGGTAAAAGTCATTCAGTCTAATCTATTAAAAATGATTGTAGGCTTTCTCCTATTAAATGTAATATGGTTTATAGCCTCTTATTATACCACAACACAACTGATTGTTAATCCCATCAGTGTATATAGCAAACTTCCTCAAATATGGAGTCAGTCCATGGACACACACCTATTAGCCAGTTTAAGGCGAATTGTGCTAGGTGTATCCATTGCAGTTTTAATTGGTTTTATTTTTACATACCTATTAATACAAAACAAAATATCTAAACTACTTATTGATTCCTTCGTTTACATTTCTTACCCCATACCCAAACTTGCTTTGTTACCCATAGTAATGCTTTTAGCAGGTATCGGGGAGACTACAAAGATTATAATGATTGTTCTCATTATCGTTTTTCAAATCATTATTAATCTCCGTGATGGGATAAACAAAATCCCCGCTGAGAGTCAATTTGTAGCTACCTCTTTGGGGATTAACAAAAAACAAAGATTAAAACATATAATTATACCGGCAATAACACCCGACCTGTTATCTGCTTTAAGAGTGGCTATTGGAACAGCAATATCCGTTCTTTTTGTAACAGAAACCTATGGAACAGACCAAGGCATGGGATATTTCATTGTTGATGCATGGATGAGAATAAATTACATGGAGATGTATGCTGGTATTGTTATTCTCAGCTTTCTGGGCTTTTTACTCTTTATCTTTATCGACTTTCTTGAATTAATAACCTGTCAATGGTTAAATAATAAATCAACTAACTAATAAAAACAAATTATCCAATGTTTACATTAAAAAAGTACATCATTGCTTTTAGTCTTATTTTCATCTACCTAACAAATAGTTACTCTCAAGAAAAATTCAAACAAGTTGTCAATACGGTAAAAGAACGTATACTGGTTACAGGATATGCCCAAGCAGGTTATGACTATAGCACAGAAGGTGAAGGCGAGAATAGTTTTCTATTACGCAGAGCAACTCTAACAGTATTAGGAAAAATAACACCTAAATGGAATGCTTGTTTTCAATACAGTTTTACACAAAAAGGAGATATTTTAAATTGTTATACCGAATATACATTTATGCCCGAATTAACGGTTCGAGCAGGACAATATCTCACCCCTTTTACTCTTGACAATCAAATGTCACCGGCAGCCATAGAGTTAATCAGAACTCAATCTACAGGAACTAAATATTACACAGGATGTGACATTTCCGATTTAGCTTATGGAGCTCAGGCAGGACGTGATATAGGTCTTATGGTTTTAGGTTCTCTTTTTAATAAGAAGATTGATTATGCCTTTTCTGTACAAAACGGACAAGGAATAAACACCAAAGATAAAAACAAACAAAAAGACATTGCAGGTAAGCTTGATCTACACTTGTTGGATTCTTGGCTTATCAGTGGTTCTTTCATAAAGGGGAAAGGATATGCCATTGCCGATTCTCGTTACAACGACATTAAAACAGGTGAGAACTATAGAAGAAACCGTTGGTCTGTAGGAAGTTCTTTCGCATATAAGAAAATGCATGCACGTGCTGAATATATGGAAGGAAAAGACAAAAGTACTCGCAGCCAAGGAGTTTATGGCTTGGTTTGTTGTGAAATCCTTCCTAAAGTAGAATTAATAGGCTCTGTTGATTTTCTTAACAGAAATAAAGAGACAAAAGACAAACAAGTTATGTATATTGGTGGAGTACAATACTGGTTTTACCCTAAATGCCGATTAGCAGCACAATATACTTATCAAAAAGAAAAGTTAAGAGGTAATGCTCAAGTACTGCAAGCTCAATTACAAGTTTCATTTTAATTAGACCATGAATTACAAAAACATCTTATGTGAAATCTTTGAAGAGACCCAAGTTTATAAAAACGAAGGAGAATCCGTTTCTTACATCCCCGAATTAGCAAAAGTCAACCCCAATCATTACGGTATCTATTTGCAAACCATCTCGGGTGAGAAAGTAGGAATTGGTGATTATCAGATTCCCTTCTCCATTCAAAGTATTTCAAAGGTGTTTACTCTAGCCGTAGGTTTTTCCATCTTAGGAGAAAAGCTATGGGAAAGAATTGGTGTGGAACCTTCGGGAAATGCCTTCAACTCCATTGTTCAATTGGAATTAGAGAAAGGTAAACCCCGTAATCCTTTAATTAACGCAGGTGCGTTAGTTCTTTCGGACATCTTAATTTCCCACTTAAACAATCCTCTGGACGACTATTTGGATTTTGTACGTAAACTGGCTAAATGCCCTACTATTCAGTATGATGAAAGCATAGCCAAATCAGAGAAGGAGTATGGTTTTCTTAATGCTTCCATTGCAAATATGTTAAAACATTATGACAACATTGAAAATGATGTAGATGATGTTTTATCTTTCTACTTTCATCAATGTGCTGTAACAATGGATTGCGAACAACTAACTCAAGCTTTTCTACCCTTTGCCAATCACACCGAAGATTTCTCTTTTGGAACCGTAAATCTTACCGCATCACAAGTTAAACGTATCAATGCAATTATGTTAACCTGTGGTTTTTACGATGAATCCGGAGAGTTCTCCTACTTGGTTGGATTACCCGGAAAAAGTGGGGTTGGTGGAGGAATTTCAGCTATTTGCCCACACGAATATGCTGTTACAGTTTGGAGCCCACGATTAAACAGAAAAGGAAACTCTGTGTTAGGTGTTAAGGCACTAGAGCTACTTACCACGAAAACCAAGTTAAGTATATTTTAAAAAAGGCTAAATATAGCAGTCTTAAAAGTAAAGTAGAGATTAAATTCAACTCATATTGTCTTTTTATTTGTATTTTTGATTGTTATAAAAATAGAATAGTTACTTTTTTGAGAAACTGAGAGAAAGGAAAAAGGATGAACGAGAAAGATATAATTCAACAACATCATACTATTGAAAATCTACTCTTACACAGTAGACTTAAAGAAGCACTCGAGAAACTTGAAGAATTAATCAATTTAGCTAAGACCATTGAACTGAAAAATGAACATATTCAGATTAGTACTTCTTATCAATATATGCTAAAATATATGGCTGAGGGCATAAACGACCCTGAAAGAAAAAAACTATATGACCAATTGATTAAAAACACACTCAATCTCAATGACCGAGCCAAAGTCCTACTTTTAGATACAGTTTCTTTTAAATTATATTATACCTCTCGCATACAGCAAAAAACAGCACAAAATCGGACGTATGAAGAGATACAAAACATATTGGAATCTTTCAAGGACGATTTTTCTGTAGCTAACCTAATGGGGTTAGAACAACTAGAGCCCATTCTTGAAAAACGAGAAGATGCCAATAAAGAACTATTCTATAAGGTATGGCTGAACATCAGACTTTCCAATGAAGAGGTGGAAGTAATAGAAAGTATCCTAGCTTCAAATTTGATAAGCTTTATAGACAAGAACTTACTGATAAGTGCGTTGACAATGAGTTTAATGGAGTGCTTTGATGAAGAAAAACTTAAAATCCTTTTGAACGGATATACTCATTCTAACCTAGAGGTTAATCAACGTGCTTTAGTTGGAATCGCCATTATTTTCCAGCTCTATTCGGAGCGACTGTCGCTTTACCCTGAAATTGTACATCGCATTGAGTTTCTAAACGAGTCGGATTCCTTTGGAGACAATTTAAACCGAGTATATACTCAATTGTTACGTAGCCAAGATACAGAGGAAATAGAACGCAAGATGAAAGAGGAAATCTTTCCTGAAATGATGAAAAAGGCTTCTTCACTTAAAGGTTTTGACTTTGATAACTTAGAGGTTGATGAAGATGAAATGAAAGATTGGGAAGATAAATTGGAAGATTCAGATTTTGGTGAAAAGATTAAAGAGATGCAAGAACTCCAAATGCAGGGAGAAGACATCTACATGACTACTTTTACGCATCTAAAGAATTATCCTTTCTTTCAAGACTTTCACCATTGGTTCTACCCTTTTGACAAACAACATTCCAGTGTAATTAATGAGCTTGGTTTTTCCAGTGACAAGAGTAATCCCATCATTGATTTAATCTTGGGGTCGAACATCTTTTGTAACAGTGATAAATACTCTCTATGCTTTATGGTACAACACATTCCTCAAGCACAGAAAGACATGATGCTCAGCGAACTAAGCGAAGAACAACAAGCACAACTGGAAGAGGAGAAGAAAGAAATTTCAAGTAATAAAATAAATCCTAAATTTACAACGAATCAATACGTTCACGACCTGTACCGCTTCTTCAAACTGTATAGAAAAAGAAGTGATTTTGAGGATATCTTTAGCAAAAAAATGAACTTGCATCAGGTTCCCATTCTGAAACAAGTTTTATATACACCTAAACATCTCTCGTTTTTAGCCGATTTCTTTTTGTTCAAAGAGCGGTATATTGAAGCCATTGAACTATTCCAAATCTTAATCAATGAAATGGAGGAAAGTTCCTTTTTATTATTCCAAAAGTTCGGCTTTGCTTGTCAACGAGAAAAAAGATATATTGAGGCTATAGATGCTTATTTAAAAGCAGACTTAATCTCTCCTAATAGTCTTTGGATTTACAGAAACTTAGCCCTTTGTTACAGAAGAGTACAGGCTTATGATAAAGCGCTGGAATACTACCAAAAAATTGAGGAGATACAACCTAAGAACAAAAACAACTTGTACTATATTGGTTTCTGCTTAAGTAATCTGGGGGCTTACGATGAAGCTCTTAACTACTTCTTTCAATTAGACTTAATGGACAGTAACAATCCACGTACTTGGCGTTCCATTGGCTGGTGTTCTTTTTTAACTGGAAAACAGGAGCAAGCCGAGCGTTATTACGCTAAGGTATTAGAAAAAAAACCTCATCAGATTGATTACATAAATGCCGGGCACATTGCATGGGTTACCGGCAATCTTGAGTTAGCCAAAGAGCGTTATAAAGAAGGATTGAAAGCGAGTGGAACAGCCTCGGAATTCATTGAAAAGATGAACACGGATAAAAAGCTATTAACTCAATTTGGAATATCTGAAGATGACATTCCATTAATGATTGATTTAGCTCTTTAATAGTTTTTTGAATAGCTCTGACTAAATAGGACCTTGGGGTATACACCTCATTCTACCGTTTGAAAATGTTTCTGTAAGGGAGTTCAAAATGGGAAGTAAGAAACTACGTCGAATAATCTCGGCAATAGCTTTGATAGTATCTTTCGCTACTATAATACTAGTTAGGGACATTCAGTAATTAGGGACATTCAGTAATTAAATAATTAATCCCAACTAACTCTTAGTGAGTCAGT
>CAZGUI010000043.1:0-3395 GCA_964528875.1 uncultured Bacteroides sp.
AAGACAGAAACCTATACCGAAGAGATACCCTTTAACACAGAAACCATTGAAGATAAAACTTTAGATGTTGGTACGACCATTGTTGATCAGGAAGGTATGGCAGGTGAATCAACAATTACAATTGAAATCACTTATGAGAATGGAATTGAAATATCCAGAAAAGAAATTAGCCGTGTTACAACAAAAGAACCAATAGATAAGATTATTCGAATTGGAATAAAAGTAATTGACGTTGAACCTTTAAAAGAGATGATAAATTATGCAAATTTAATTGATCTTAGCTTATATTCAACGAATACAGTTCAGAATCTAAAAATAGCCTTGTCAAAGGCAAATTCTGTATTAGCACATCCTTTATCTAATGATGAAATATTAGATGCAACAAATAACTTAAGATTGGCTATTAATAATCTTAAAAGCTATAAAGTAAATCTTGAAGTACGTGCCGATTTACAAAAAGTATCAGCACGTACAAAAGTCAATGTATTAGCCGTTTTTACAAACGCTGGCACAGAAGATATTAGTAATTTAGTTATTACTGATAGCATAGGATTAGAGCGAAATGTGGGCTTGGTTTTAGCAGGTGAAAGTAAAATATTTAATCTATCCTATACCCTACCTGCAATACTAGATGGAGATACATATGTGATTGATGTTAATGCTATTGCTACTTATGCTGATGGTTTAATATCTAACGCCAGTGACCAGGTATCGTTTGAGATAACGAATATACCCAGTGAAGAACTTGAAAAAGAAAGAAATCAAGATTTAATACAAAATTATGAGGAAGTAGAAAAAGCAGAGAAACACGATTTGCCTGTAACAGGTGAACATACAAATTTATATCTTGTTATAACATTATGTACTGTTGGTTTAGCTTTAACTTTATATCGTCTCAATTATAAAAAACGTGATGCGCATCGTTAATTTTTAACTTCGTCATTTTATAGCCGTGTGAAACATCACGGCTATTTTTTTATTTAAGGAGTGGCTAGTGGATACAGATAGAAATGGAAAAATGGCAAATAGTGCATGGGAGAAGTATGTTGCTAGATTACATATGAAGTGGACTGAGGGTTATTTTGATATTCAAGATCAAATAGATAGAGCGATAGAAGAAGGCTTAAATTATATAAATACTGGTTTATGTGATTTTGACAGAATGACAAAAGAAGATCGCTATGAAAAAAATCAACAATCAAAATGGGTATATAAACAATTAAGAGATGATGGGTATATTCTTGCAATTTGTATATCAGGCGAACCTTTTGACTTAAAGAAAAAATTATATTATGCAGATACTTTCTTACATGTTAGATGGGAAGAAAAGTTATTAAAATTCAATATAGAAAACAGACTGTTAAAACGTGATACTTGGAAAAAAGATATTCCGAAAGAACTAATTACTTCTGACAATAAAGAAGAAAAGAAATGGACATATGAAGATTCTAATTGGAAAAATATAGTAATTAAATCTTCTTATAAACCTGAATTAATTCCAATCAATCGCAGTCCAACGATTAAAAAGAGATTACTTCTAAAAAATAACAAAATTATATTAACAAAGAAAAAAATTTCAATTAGAACAAATAGAAATTTTTTAAAAATAAAATTTAAGCTATGTGTGCTACCTAAAAAAGTAGAAATACGCAGAGAACAAAGAGTATCACTTACTATAAAAAATAAATATCTTCCCTTGGAACCTAAAAAAATAATAGTGAGAGAAAATACAAGAAATAAGTTAAAACTTAAAAAAATATATAACTCTAAAATTCATATTCGAAATCAGAAGCAAGGTGAAGATATAAATTATTAAGAAAAAAGAGGAACAGCCACCAAACTGCTCCTCTAAAAGTCTAAAGAAATGCAATTTCTTTAACATTGAACTTTTATTATTTTAACACAAAATTAAATGAAAAATCAACAAATTAGGCGTTAGAGCAATCTATCGCCTTTTTTTATTTTAGAAAGAGGAAGAAAATGCAAAACATTGAATTACTAGCAAAGACACCATTATCAATTAAAAAAGAAATAGAAAACGAAATTGGATTAAACGGAGCTGTAATTTTACAAAAATTACATTTTTGGTTAGAAAAAAATAAGAAAGAACAACGAAATTATATTGATGGGAAATTCTGGACATACAACTCTATTCGAGCATGGCAAGAGGATTATTTTTATTATCTTAGTTTTAGTACAGTAAAAAGAGCTTTTGCAAAACTTGAAAAGGCTGAATACATTATTTCAGCAAATTTCAATAAAGATACAAGAGACAGAACCAAGTGGTATACGATTAATTACGATAAATTGAATATTTTATTATTAGATGTTGAAAATAAATTTAAAAAATTAATAAAAAATAAAACTAGAAAGGAAAAAACTGTCCAAATAGAAAAACATAAAATCAGCGAAAAAACAAATAAAACAGTTCAAAGCATAAATAAGATGAGTAAAGAAATGAAAAAAGAAATTGAACTGAAAAGCAAAATAAAGACTGGAAAGTACTGGCCTGATGCATTGGGTCATGTTGAACCAATGGATTGGGTCAAGGTGAACCAACCATTACCATTAACCAACACAATATATAACTCTAGTTATATCTATCCATCTAGTATAGATGGGAAAAAGGAAAGAGGAAGGAAGGAAGATAGAAAAGATAATGATTATAAAAAATGCAAAGAAAATTTAAGAAAAAAACTTGGATATTATGATAACGTGCAATGCGGAAATGTAGATATAGCTAAAAAGTATGATAATATTATCAACGTTTTAACAGATGTAATGATGCTTGATGAGACTGATACGGTGAAAATTAATGGCAATAAGATGTCAGCAAAAATAATAAAAGAAAAATTTCGATTGCTAAACCAGTCACATATGAAAAATATCATTTTTGCTTTTGAAAACAATGAATACAAAATAAAAAATCCTAGAGCTTATTTGTTAACGGTTGCATATAATGCGGTTACTTTTGGAACATTTAATGGGAATGTTAAAGGTAGAAATATTTTTCTTAAAGAAAATGAAAGAAAAAAGAAATTTAGGAGTGAAGAGCAAGCTAAATTAGATATACAGGAAGAAGATTTATATGTAACAGATTTACTGATTAGGATGATGAAAGAAGAAGAACAGGAAGTTCGAGTTGGTACGGCTTGACAGTTTATTCTTTTTTTATAGTTGCTAAAAAATAAGTTTTTTATTTTTTAGAAATTGATCTACAAAATTAAATTATTATAATTAATTTTTTTAACTTGCTGGTGTTTGCTGGCAGAAAATTACAAAATTGTTGGTATTTGCTGGCAGTAAATTATTAAATTGCTGGCATTTGCTGGCAGCAATTTGAACTAAAAGAGCTATTGGCAAATGCTGGCACTGATTGTTGGCAAATGCTGGCA
>CAZGUI010000043.1:3495-20378 GCA_964528875.1 uncultured Bacteroides sp.
TGAACTAAAAGAGCTATTGGCAAATGCTGGCACTGATTGTTGGCAAATGCTGGCATAAAAAATCTCTTAAAATTTAATAAAAATTCAAATAAATAGGCGAAAGATTTTAATCTTATTCGCCTATTTTGATACTGGCAAGCAACGCAAATGGATAGCCATTTGCCAAATATTTGTTAGGGAAATCCCTAAAACCCTAGAATTATAATGCTGGCAAATGCTGGCAAGAATAACCTTTGATATTTTGAAGAAAGGAGCTAATTAATGAGAAAAAGAAATAAGCAATGTTTGGTTCGATTCTCACCTGATGAAATGAAATATGTGGATCAAAAGGTCAAAGAATCAGGATTAAGTAAAGAAGGATATTTTCGTAAAGTTCTGCTTGGCAAAGAAATTAAAGCTTTGCCACCTCTTGATTATTTTGAACTAAAAAGAGAATTATCAGCTGTTGGGAACAATCTAAATCAGATTGCTAGAGTGGCTAATGCAACAAAAAAAATAGATACAGAATACTATAAACAAAATATTCAATC
This sequence comes from uncultured Bacteroides sp., assembly GCA_964528875.1. Taxonomy (GTDB): domain Bacteria; phylum Bacteroidota; class Bacteroidia; order Bacteroidales; family Bacteroidaceae; genus Bacteroides_E. The sequence goes on from CAZGUI010000043.1 coordinate 4,026, forward strand.
TTTAGAAAAATTTTTTAAAAAAATGATAATACAGATGGAATAGGAGAAAGAGGAATGGCAGTTACTAAAATACACTCGATAAAAACATCTGTTGCTCGAACACTAAAATACTGTATGTCGAAGGCAGAAATATCTAGTGGAGTTAATTGCATAACGAATTTAGATATTGCGACAGAGCAGTTTCAACGTACAAAAGAACGGTTTGGAAAAAGTGAAGAAAAGGTTATTACTCGCAAAGGAAAACAATATAAAGAACGTGTAGGTTATCATGCTATTCAAAGTTTTAAACCTGGCGAAATCTCAGCAGAAAAAGCACATGAAATTGGAGTTGAATTAGCCAAAAGAATGTGGGGTGATCGTTATGAAGTAATTGTTTCTACACATACCGATAGAGAACATATTCATAATCATTTTGTTGTTAATTCTGTTTCGTTTATTGATGGGAAAAAAATGCATTTTCCAAACAATAATAACAACAATGCGATGAATAAAGAGATGGCAGAAATATCAGATAAACTCTGTATGGAGCATGGTTTAGGTACGATTATTGTTGAACCGAGTATTACTTGTGCTGATTATGGAAAATATCTTTTAGAAAACAAGTCATCAATAAGAGATAGCGTAAAAAAAGATATTGATAATCTATTTTCTTATTCAATTAAGGATCTTGATGAATTTTTCTTAGAACTTGAAAAAATCGGCTATGAAGTTAGATTAGATAGAAAATATCCTGCTGTAAAACCGCCTTATACAGAACGGTTTATTCGTCTACAAAGCCTTGGTAAAAACTACACGCTTGAATGTTTGTATAAACGTATTTTTGATAACACCAAAAATAGAACTTATAAAACAGGTAACCGAGATTATTATTTTGCAGACGACAAATGGAGAATATACATCTTTGGATTAAAACAACCACCAGGTAGTCTCTCCAATCTTATAAAACATTATCAAATTTTTTTAAATAAATATCAGGATAAGCCATTAGTTTATTCTTCACCAGAAACTAGAGATTCGGCAGAAAGAATTAAAAACTATAGTCAAGAAATTGATTTGATCAAAAATCATGATATTAAAAATTTTGAAGATCTTGGAACGTTTAGATGGCAAGCTCAAGAACAATTAACAAATTATATTAAAGAAAGAAATAGTCTTTACTTAATAAAAAAAGAAGAACGTTCAAGCGAGGTTATTATTCAAATTAATAAATTATCAATGCAAATTAGAGAACTTAGAAAAGAAGTGCAATTAGCAAGAAGTATAGTTAAAGATGTAAAAAATTTAAAAGTAGTGCAAGAACAGAAGAAAGGGGATTTTGAACAGGTAGAAAATGAAAAACAGAAAACAGAAAAAAAAGAACAAGGCAAAGATGATTTTAATCAAAAGCAATTAGATAAGGAGATTTAGCATGCAAAATCCAGAAGATGCAATCACAAAAATGGTAATTGATATTTCCTCTGCGGAAATTACTCTTCTGAGTAAAGGTGTCATCATCATTTCGAAGAACTTATTAGCTATGTTTGTTGCTTTAGCAAAAGAAGCTAAACGGACAAAAGGGAAAATAGGAATTAGTAATCTTGAAAATAAAACTTCAAGAATAACGACAATTCAAATACCACCTGAAAAACTCCATGAATTTAAAGGGAAAGCAAAACAATTTAATGTTTTATATAGTTTAATCAAACCAAAAACAATTGATTTAATGAGAGGCAAAGCAAATAAGGGCGATATGATTGACGTTGTTGTTGGAGAAAAAGATGCTGCAAAATTAGAAAGAATAGCAGAAAAAATGAATCTCAAAGACAATGTTATGAACTCCTTAACACATACAGGTTTTAGTCAAAAAAATGATGACAACACCATGATAGAGATACAGAGAAAAGACAAAGAAGGACATAATTATGTTTTTAAAGTGCCATTGAACGAACTATCCAGAGATGACTTAGAAGGAAAATTAGAATCGGTTATGAGTAATACACATTTTATAAACGAGAAGGATGTTGCTAGTGAAATTGGTCAAGCTGATATTGCTGGTACGCTTAATAATTTTTTTAGTAAAGAGGAGAAAATTAATCAAAAAATGAAAGAACAGTATCCTGATTTTTCTCCTCGTGAAGAAGAAAAATGGGTGGATACGAAGTTAACTTTAGATAGTTTTTATCAAAAAGAAAAAAGAGAAGAGCCTAATGAACCTGTTTTAGAAAAAACATTGAATAAATCAGATGTTGTTTGGATGCCTGATGAAATTATTATTAATAGCCCTGATTATAAGCGTGAATTAGCTGAATTTAATGAATTATATGCAAATGGCACAATTAATGAACAGCAATTTAACGAGTTTCAACAAAATATTTATTACAGATTTAAAGAAGGATTAGAAGAAAATCCTGAAACAGATCAAATGGTCAAAGAAGTTCGGAAAATCGTTGAAACAAATAAAGCTAAGCAAGAATTAACTGTCCATCTCGAACCTGACAATCCAATCAGAAAAGCAATTGAAACAGAAGAAAAGAATATTGAAAAATCGGTTATGGGCAGATTAAAAGAAATGGAAGGCAATAGTGATGCTAACAAGAAAAAGCAAAATTCTTTTAACCAGACAAAAAGAGAACAAGTCATGAGCGTTATGGATAAACTTGAAGAGGAGAAGAAGAAACAAAGCCTGGGAAAGTTGCAAGGCGAAAGCCCCAAAATCGTTTTTAAAAATAAAGATAAGGAGATAGTTGGATGAAAAAAATAACAATCCGTTTGAGTGATTTGGATTTTAACAGATTTAACAAACTATATGAACAAAGCACAGACAAAAGTAAAAATGATTTTATGTCTACTTTGATAGATACATATATAAGGAAAGAAGGTATTTTAATGGATAATGTGTTTAAACCAGTAACATCTCAAAGACAAGAGTTTGATTATGCAAGTTATCAAAAAGATTTAAAAAGAGAACATCAAAATTATATTAATGAAATGCTTTTAAATATTTCTGAAACAGGGGATGTAAAACAATTAGTTCGTAATATGGTTGCTCTTCCCAAGTTGTCAATTGATAATTTACTTGCATTAACGAAACAAAGACCAGATTTAACAATACGTGAACTTAAATCATTCAGTGATTGGAATAAAGAAGGAGTCAATATTAAAAAAGACGAAAAGTCACTTAGTATGATGAAGTATGAAGGAGAATATAAACGACAAAGTGGCGAGATGGCAAAATCATATGCTGTAAAGAAAGTATTTGATATTAGCCAAACAACAAAAGATTTTAAACCTACGGTAAACGTTATGGATAACATTGAAATTAGAGATGCAATCGTCAGGATGCTTTCTCCTGTAAAAGTTGAAGCGGTAAGTACTCCAGAAGCTAACACCGCTTTTATGTACGAAAAAGAAGAAAAGATTTTAATTGCAACGAACCCGAAAGCAACAAGTTATGAAATCATTAAAGAACTTCTGATAATTACATTTACCGTTAAGTTACCTGTGTCAGAAGAAAGAGCTGTTGAGGAAGTCCCACAACAACAATTAGCGATACACATGATATTAGAAGGATACGGATTTAGAGATAATTTTCCAGTAGGTGTTCAGAAATATTTAAAAGGAAAAGAACCAGACGTTATAAAAGATTGGCTTAATGAATCAAAAAAACTATCAAATGATTTTATTAAAGGTGTTGACTTATGCCATGAGGCGAATATTAAAGGAAAAGAAATTCTCAAGGACTATGAAAAAACAAATATGGAAAGACATGCAAATAAGGCCATTCAAGAAAACAAACAAAATATGATATTAGAACACGAGATAGAACGTTAGACTATATTTTTTCTTGATTTTTTAGTAAGGTCGCCATCAGGCGATTTTTTAATTTAGAAAGGTTTTGAATGAATACAGAAAAGCAGAAAAATAAAAAAAATAGTTTTCTGATTACTGCAGGTATTTTCTATTTCTTTTATATTGTGCTTATTTTGAAATACACACCAATTCTTATGCAAGATGGTTTACCAGGCTTAATATTGAATTTTGGTGATTTTAATATTAAAGATTTAATCAAATTTAATTGGGATATAAAGTATTTCTTAATTGGAAGTTTGATTTATCTTATAGTTGTTTCTTTAATATATTATTCAGATCGTGGTATTAGACATAATGATGCTTATGGTTCTTCCGAATGGGGAAGTATTAAAAAACTAAATAAGAAGTTTAAGGATAAAAAAAAATCATTCAATATCATTCTGTCAAAAGAACTCCGTATGGGACTTGATGGTTATAAGACGCAACGTAATGCTAATGTGATTGTATTAGGTGGTTCGGGAGCTGGAAAAACTAGAGGTTACGTGCTTCCTAATTTAATGCAACTGAACTCGTCATATATCGTGCTTGATCCTAAAGGAGAGATAGTAAGACAAGCAGGCGTGATGCTAGAAGATGCTGGCTATGAGTTAAAAATACTGGACTTGAAAGAGATGGAAAAATCAAATGGATATAACCCATTTAAATATCTTCGTAAACAACAAGACGTGATGACCCTTGTTAATAATTATATAAGTAATACGACACCCAAAGATTCTAAATCAAGTGATCCATTTTGGGAAAAATCAGAAGTTATGCTTCTGTATGCTTTGGTCTTTTTGCTTTATGAGGGAGCAAGACCAGAAGAACAAAATTTTGGTTCAATATGCGATCTTTTAGGTGAAATAGATGTCCTTGAAGATGAATCAAGAGGAAATCAAAGACTTTCCGCAATAGATGAGGTGTTTAAGTGGCATGGTGAAAATAACCCAGATTCTTTAGCTGTTCGTTATTTCAACGATTTTCGAACAAAAGCACCAGGTAAAACAGCTAGAACAATCCTTTTAACTGTTGCGGTTAGAATGGCACCATTTTATTTGCCAGAAGTAAGAAGAGTAATGTCGCATGATGAAATGGATTTTTCAAATTTAGGAAAAAGAAAACAAGCTATTTTTTGTGTTATTCCTGATGATGATAAAACTTTTAATTTTTTAGTATCTATGGTGTATACACAATGTTTTCAAGAGTTATACCTTATTGCAGATAGAGAATATCACGGTAGGCTACCTATACCAGTACAGTTTATTATGGATGAATTTGCAAATGTAAAAACACCAGAAAATTTTATTGAACTTTTATCTACAATGAGATCACGGGGTATTTCTTGTTCTATAATCTTGCAGACAATTGCTTCTTTAAAAAAAGAATTTGGCGAGCATGAATATGAAGGCATAATCGGAAATTGTGACGAATTTGTATATCTTGGTGGTAACGAGCCTTCGTCGCATAAATATATTTCAGAAATGCTTGGCAAAGAAACAATTAATATTGCAACAGATAGCAGAACGAAGTCCAGTCAAGGTTCAACTTCTAAAAACTATCAACAAACAGGCCGAGAGCTTTTAACAGAATCCGAAGTTAGAGAGTTAAACAGAAATAAATCAATTATTTTCATATCTGGCGAAAAACCAATAATAGATAATAAATTTTCATTAAAAAATCATAAAAATTATAAACACATAACAGATGGGGGAGGTAGACCGTATGCATATTAGAGATAGGACATCAAAATAACACAAAATAAAAATTAAAAATTAAAAATTAGTGGTGTAGACCACTAAAACTAAGCTACCAAAAAGGTGGCTTTTTTATTAGAAAGAGGAATTTATGTATTTATTACAACATTTTTTTATCTTAGCAACAGATGGAGCAACAGAAGGAATAACAAATTTATATAACTTATTGGCTGGTTTGATAACGGTTGTTGGAGCAATTGTTGTTTTATATGGAATCGTACAAGTGGGAATGTCCATATCTTCACAAGACCATACACAAAGAACAAACGGTTTGTTTTTCTTGGCAGGTGGACTTCTAATAGCCTTTGCACCAGCTATTTTAAAAATAATTGGAGTAACGATTTAGTTTTTTAATAAGGCTATTGGCGGTAAATGGTATTTTTTGATACGAATTACCGCCTTTGTTTTAAAAGGAAGGGGTGATGAGATTGTTAGATTCTGTTATGAGGTTTGTTCAAACAATGTTTCAATGGCTTCATATTCTACTAGAACAGGCTAATTTTGCTGTCCTCAAAGCAGATAAAGTGGTTTCAGGACTTATTAAAGATGGGAGTATGGCAAGCTGGCAAAATTATGTTATGGGTGCAGGTTTTAGTATTTGTATCATATTAACTTATATGCAGTTTATTAAAGTATTTTTAAACTACAATGGTGGACATAGATTAGAACCGTGGGTTTCTCCATTTATACGTTTTGCTCTCACTAATGTAGCTGTTTTGTCAACGCCAATCATATATGGCTGGATGTCAGAACTAACCAGCACAATGCTTGGAAATGAGTTTGGAGTACTAGACCTATATGGAGAATTTATGGATGTCTATTTGGAATATAGTTCAGCTGGTTGGTGGGATAAGGCGAAAGCTTCATTAATTATTACGTTAACGGCTTTTATTGTCTTCATTGTCTTACTTACATTGACCATGTCCGTTATGGTCATTTTAGCTGTTAGAATTTTTAAAATTATAATTTATTTAGCAATAAGTCCTGTACCAATGGCTTTTTTTGCAAGTGAAAAAACAGAACAGACAGCTTATGGATTTTTGAAAAAATTATTTGCATTACTTTTGCAAGGATTTGTTATTTTATTAATTTTACACATACATTCTATATTGCCTAATATATGGGACTTAGTAGGCATTAAAGTTACTGAGTTAAATAGTAATGAAGCAATTAATGCTGTCTATAAACTGATTTTTGTTATACCAGAAATGATTGTTATATCTTTCTTAATTAAATCATCAGACCAAATCGCAAAAGACATGGTAGGAGCATAAAGAGAAAGGATATATTAATGGAAGTAAAGATTCCTAAAGAAATTAATCGATATACCGAAAATGTAGTAGGTACAATGAATTTGAGGCAACTTATTTTTGGGATACTGACAGTTGTTTTTGCTTTTTTTATGTTCATAAAATTGGATTATTCATATACCGTTAAAATATTTATCATTGTGCCAATCGTTGCACCTATCGCTATGTTAGGTTTTTTTGAATATAACGGTATGAAAGCAGAAGAGCTAATGTCTATTATTTTTAGATATATATTTTCATCTAACAAGCTAACTTGTAGGCCAAGAACATTGTACGAATTTTTTTATATAGAAGGGAATGAAAATGGAAAGAACAAGAAAGAAAATGAAAGAGATAACGAAGAATTATCTCAAAACTCCAAAAAACGTTCAAAATATACTTCCAGTTGAAAGGATATATGAAGACGGAATTTTCCAATTAGGAAATTTATATTCACAAACCTTTAGTTTTTCAGATATAAACTATGCAATAGCTTCCCAAGATGAGAGGGAAGCTATTTTTTTGAATTATTCAGAACTATTAAACTCAATAGATTCTTCTGCTTACACACAGGTTATGATAAATAATGAAACCATTGATGCGGATAGATATATGGACTCCATTTTAATTGAAGCAAAGAAGGACGGCTTGAATCATTTTAGGGATGAGTATAATGACATGCTCGAAGATAAAACTGTAGCAACTAACAATCTTCAACAACAAAAATATATTACATTGTCAACAGATAAAAAATCTATAGAAGAAGCCAGATTATACTTTAATCGACTACACAATACGATGGAAGAACATCTGAAAAATATGGGTTCTAATCTGGAAGCTTTAGATGCAAAAAGTAGGCTACATATGTTGCATAGTTTTTTCAGACCCCAAGATATAGGGTTCTTTGACTTTGATATAAAGGAAAGAGCAAAAAGAGGTCATGGTTTTAAAGAATATGTTCTTCCTGCAAATATGAGAATTAAAAGCGATTTTATAGAATTTGATGGAAATTATGCTAGAGTCATGTTTATTAAAGATTTTGCAACTTTTATAAAAGACGATTTTGTTGCAGAATTGTCCGAATTGCCATTCAATCTTACCATTACAATTAGTATGTTTTTAACTCCAACTCATGAGGCAATAGATGTAGTGCAAAAGAGGCTTTTAGGAGTTGAGTCTAATATTCATAAATTTTTACAAAGACAAGCTAAACAAGATAATTTTTCAGGCTCTATTCCTTATTCCATGCAAATGCAAAGGAATGAAGTTAAAGAGTTTTTAGATGACTTAATGACACGTGACCAACGTATGGTAATCGCTACGATAACAATAATGCACACAGCGGAATCATTAAGTGAACTTAATGAGCAAACCGAGAACATAGAAATGACGGCTAGAAGAAATATGTGCCAAGCTTCTGTTTTAAGATGGGAGCAAATTCAAGGATTGCAAACGACATTACCGTTTGGTCTTCACAATATTCACGCTACAAGAACGTTAACAACAGAATCCGTTGCCGTTTTTATGCCGTTTCAAGCTCAAAATATATTTCATGAAGGTGGTATTTATTATGGTCAAAATATCATCTCGAAAAAACCAATAGTAGTTAAAAGAGATAATCTTTTGAATGGGAATTCGTTTATTTTAGGAATACCAGGCTCAGGGAAATCCTTTTTTGCTAAAAAAGAAATTGTAAACACCATGTTAGCCACAGATTATGATGTTCTAATTATAGATCCAGAACGTGAGTACAGTGAATTAGTAAAAAGATTGGGTGGTGAAATATTGAGATTGTCAGCTAATTCGCAGACACACATAAATCCTTTAGACTTAAATGATCAATACTCAGATGGTGCTAATCCATTGAGTGACAAGTCTGAATTTATTATGTCACTGTTTCAACAAGTTATGTCAGGATATGTATTAGGGGCAACAGAAAAATCAATTATTGATCGTTCTGTCAGGGAAGTCTATAAAGAGTTGTTTGATTCAAAATATACAATTGAACCGCCCACCCTTGTCGATTTACATGCATCATTAAGTCATCAAAAAGAGATTGAGGCAGAGAATTTAGCATTGGCACTTGAAATGTTTGTAACTGGTAGTTTGAATAGTTTTTCACATAAAACAAATGTTGATTCAAATAACAGGCTGCTTTGCTTTGATATTTTGGATTTAGGCGATCAATTAAAGCCAGTAGGAATGTTGGTTATATTGGATTTTGTTTTGAATCGAATAACAAAGAATCGAGAGGCTGGGAAAAGAACTCTTTTTGTAATAGATGAAATCTACCTATTGTTTTTACAAGAATATGCTTCGAATTTTCTTTACACATTATGGAAACGAGTTAGAAAATATGGGGCATATGCAGTTGGTATAACTCAAAATGTTGATGATCTTTTGCAGTCTTCAACAGCTAGAACAATGCTTGCCAACTCGGAATTTATAATTTTATTAAATCAAGCATCAACAGACAGGATGCAATTAGGAAAATTGCTAAATATTTCGGATATTCAATTGAAATATGTTAATGATTCAAATCCAGGTGAAGGATTATTAAAAATTGGAAAATCAATTGTTCCGTTTGCAGATAAATTCCCCCAAAACACAGATCTATATAAATTAATGACAACGAAACCAGGCGAGAGCTAATATGTATACAGATAATAATTCTTTACAACATAAAAGATACTATGACATAGAGAGCGTTCAGAATAATCAAAAATCTGAACGCTCTCTTTTTGAGGAGCAAGAAAGAGAAAGATTGAAGCTGAAAAACTTCAAAGATATTTCAGACGCAGAAGCTTATGAAGAGGCTAAAGAGACAACAAAAGACAATTTGAAAGAACAGCAAAATAAGTTACTCGAAGCCAATAAAGTGTTTCCTTTTATAAATAATTTCGATGAGTTCATAGAAAAAGAAAAGACAAAATTAAATAAAAATGATTTTACAAAAACAGAAAATGATATTTCAGACAAAGAGAAAAAAGAAGAAAAAAAGAACAAAGTAAAATATGAGCCAGAACTTGAGATAAGGCAAACGTTGAAGTCTGGAAAAGAGAATTATTTAGAAGAGGAAAAAATATTTTCAATCGACGAGAATAATTCTACGAAAGAGTATTTGGAAGAATACAAACCTGATATTAAAACTAAAAATGAGAAAGTGAAATTTCTTGAAGAAAAAAATTTCATTAAAGAAGAAAAGAGAGAGATAAGATTTAAGAATAGCTATTTTGAAAAACAAGATATAAACAATATAAAAATTAATGAGCTTTCAAATCAAGCCAAACCTGTTATTCAAAACCTCATTAAAAAGAAAGATGATAAAAAGGAAATTAAATCCCAAAGTAGCTTTTTGGAAAAACAAAAGAAAGGCGATATAAAGAGCAAGGAGCTTTCAGAACAAACCTATTTTGGCATTCAAAATAAAATAAAAACTAAGCAAGGCTTTTTAGAAAATAAAGATGAAGAAAAAACTGAACGAAGTTCTTTTGTACAAACAAATAAAATAAAAATAAAGAGAAGCTATTTAGATAATAAAAATGAAAATGAAATTAGTTTAAGTCATTCATCATCTTTCTCAAAAATTAAAACAAAAGCTTTGTATAAAGATATTCCTGATTTAAATGATGCTGATAATGAAAGAGAACAAGCTAGAATACAGGCATTAAAGACGCAGGCAGAACAACACCAAATTGAGCAAAGACAAAAAGAAAAGAATCAAAATAAAGACATATTTACATTAGGACATATAAACAAATATTCTCTTGAACAAGAAAATTATATAAAGAAAAATACAAAAGAAATTAAAACAAAAAGTGGTTCAATTACAAAAAATAATACATTTTCAAAAAGGCGAGGAAAGAGAAGCGGAAAGAAAAAATTAAGTATCAAAACTTTGGCGAATTTTGACCAAAATAGCGATAACAATAATAGCACATTAGATGTAGGTGCTAGAGCAAGCGAAAGTGTTGTTAAACCTTTTAGAAGAATAGCACTGATGCTAGTGAAAATTATAAAAGAAGTTGCGATAAAGATAATAAAAATAATAGCAACGACTGTGATTAAAGTTCTTTCTTTATTACCAATATGGCTAGTTATGATTATATTAGTTACCATTCTAGTTTTTATCTTTGTACCCAGTACAGATATAGCGGAAGTAAATGCTGAAAATGTTGAAATGAAAGTAGCTGAAAATGAAGAACTACAAAAAATAAGAGAGTTCGCAGAACAACACAGAATTAAGATTCAAAATATTATAGAATCTACTCCTCATGATAAATTAATACTTCCCACAGGGTATGGAATTCCGCATCTATTAGAACTTTATATGGAATCTTATTATTTAAATGATGAAGGTAGAATTGATGAATCAAAAATTTCAATCGATGTTAAGGTTGAAGAACAATCGATAGAACAAGAAGATGGTTTAATAAATACATATAGAACATTAATTATTACAACAAATGTAGATTATAATCCAGAAATTGAAGGTAGTATAATTGGGGATATGGATGCACTAGAAGAAAGTATTTATCTTATTGCTGGCGTTAGACCAGTAGATAACACGCCTATATATGGCAATAATTCAATTGAAGCTAGGTTTTGGAATTTCTTTTTAGAACGTGGTTATACAAAAGAAGCAATTTCAGCAATGATGGGTAATATTTATATGGAATCTGGATTTAACACAGATGCCATTGAACAAACAACTACTAATCCAGGTGAAGGTGTGGGATTAGTGCAGTGGTCATTTGGCCGAAAGAAGGCCTTAATGCGATTTGCGGAGATGAAAGGGGTTAGTTGGCAGGACTTGCAGGTACAGCTTGAATATTTGGATTATGAGCTAAACTATTCTCAAGCAAATCGGTTTTACTCAAGAGCATTGCCTTATCCTGCACCACATAATTACTTAGGTTACTCAAATGGCATAGTAGGTTTTAAAAATGATTCTAATTTAGAAAATGCCACAATGATTTTTTGTTTTAATTTTGAAACACCTAACTATTCTTATGCTGGTTTAAACAGCAGAATCTTAAAAGCACGTGAATATTACAATCAGTTCAAAGATGGTTTTACCGAAGGATTTATTTATCCTGTTCCTGGCTATACATATATATCTAGTTATTATGGAAATAGAACCTTTATGCTTAATGGTTCGCCTTATTCTGATTTTCATACAGGTATAGACTTCCCAGCTCCACAGGGTACGCCTGTTATCGCCACAGCTTCTGGAATTGTTACTTTGGCGAGCATGCAAGAAGTGAGCGGAAATACGATTATTATTGATCATGGGAATGGTAATACTACATTAAGTTGTCATTTGAGTGATTACAATTGTAGTGTTGGTCAGAGTGTAAGTGTAGGTGATACCATAGGCTATGTTGGTCAAACTGGTTTTGCAACAGGGGCACATTTGCATTTTGAAACAAGAATTAATCATGAATTAGTTGATCCACTTACTTTGATACACTGAAAAATTATTTTTGTTCTTGATTATATGGCTGAAGATGTTAAGAAATAATGAGATCTTAGAGAATAAATTAATTATTAAAAATTATAAAACTATTATAAAAAATATACGATGAAAAAATTTGAAAAACGATTTAGTTTTAAGGAGATGAAAATGGATAAAGATTATTTGATATTAGAAGATAATGTACGTTATTCATTTATGAGTGTTGTTTGGTCTCATAAAATACAAGAAAAGCAAGCTGATATTTTAACTGAAAAATATAATAGATTTGAAACTATTAGAATTATTTGTGCTTCGCTAACATCTGTAGGTCTAATTTCTCTTGTTTTTTCAGAACAATTTATTATAAAAGTGTTGTCAACATTAATATCGTTTGTCAGTACAGCTATCAGCTTGTTTTTTAAATCTTATGATATTCAAAAAAATATCACAAATCATAAAAATACAGCAAATGAATTACTATATTTAAGAGATAAATTTAGGTTCCTTTTAGTTGAAATAAAGACCCAAAATATGAGTGTTAAAAATTTAATAGAAAAGTATGAGGATTTATTAGAACAACTAAATAAGGTATATAAAACTGCACCTAATACAACTGATGAAGCTGTGAATAGGGCATCTAATTACTTAAAGATTAAAAAAGATAATGAATTTACTGACGATGAAATAGATATGAACCTTCCAGAAACATTGAAAAGAAGAGGAATATAGAAAATGCGAGTAAAAAAATATGATAATGTCATTCCGAGAGAAAAAAGAGAATTAATATCAAATAGATATAAGAGAATAACAACAGCAATTAATAGAGAGTTTTGGAAAACTGAAAGTGATACGGCTAATAGCATATATGTTGGTTCTTATGGTCGTAATACCGCTATTAGTTCTAGTGATATTGATATATTAATTGAATTGCCTACATCAGAATTTGATAGTTTTAATAACCTTAAAGGAAATGTCCAATCCAGGTTGTTGCAGTCTGTTAAGGAATCCATTAAGAAAACTTATCCTAATACTGATATAAGAGCAGATGGACAAATAATTAAAATTTATTTTAGTGATGAAATAATATTTGAAATTTTACCAGCTTTTAAAAGATGGGATAATATTTTTGTTTATCCTGATACTAATATGGGTGGAAATTGGATGTCGACAAATCCAAAAGCAGAGCAAGAAGCAATAAAAGAAAAAAATAGACAGAGTAATGGATTACTAGTATCAACATGTAGACATATGAGATACATAAGAGATTATTATTTTAGAAGTTATTATCTTTCTGGGATAGTAATCGATAGTTTTGTTTATCATGCGATTGGCAATTGGCATTTTACAGAATATGAAAAAAACAAAAATCCCCAGGAAACATATGAACAAAGTTTACTGTATTATTATAAAATAAACAGCATTTTTTTGGATAGGTTAGATTTAAAAGCTCCAGGCAGCAATGATAAAGTTGCTACAGACAAAAGTGTGAATTGTTTAGAGAAAGTTTTGAAATGCATGGTGGATTAATAAAAATGAATGATAAGCAAAACAATGTAGATTTAGCAAAGCTCCTTTTTAATTGTTTGAAAAAACAAAGAGAAAATGAAAATTTTGATGTTAAACTTAAGTGGCATACAAAAATAGAGGATTTAGTTAAAGATATAATTTGCTTTGCTAATACAATTAATGACAGGAATTCATATATATTTTTTGGAATTAACGATGATTTTAAAATAGTTGGGTTAAATAATGAAAAAAGAAGAAAACAAGCTGATCTAATTGATACTTTTTCTAAATTATGTTTTGCTAACTCAGAATGTCCAAGTTTTATAATTGATTCATTAGAAATTGAAGGAAAAATAATAGATGTTTTAACTATTTATAATGTCCAAAGAACTCCAATATTTCTTAATTTAGATTATGGTGAAATGAGAGCAGGCTGTATTTACTCACGAGAAAAAGATAGGAATACTCCTAATAAAGGCAACTCAACATTTTCGCAAATAGAAAATCTTTGGAAGAAGAGATTTGGATTAATAAAGCCCCAAAAAGAGATATTATTTGATTTGTTAAAAAATAAATCTGAGTGGAAAGAAATTTATCCAGAGTATTATAATGTGTTTTTGCCAGATTATAGAATAAAAATAATTAAAGAAAATACAGACCGAGATACATTTTACTCATATGTAATGAAGAATAAATCAACCAGTTTTTATCAAATTGAGCTTTCGTTTAATTCAAATAAACTAGTTTGTTATCCAGGTGTTTTACTAGATTCAGGAAGGCTTTTTATTCCCATGGCACGTTCTAGTTTTATTAAAAATAAGGAATCACCATTGGAAATAATTTGTGTATATAAATATTATATTAAGGGGTCAGAAGAATTCAGTTTGCTAAATTTTTTTTATGATGAAACAGACCATGAGCAAATGTATGCTTTAGAACGAATCATGAAAATTTTTTTAGTTTATGATAGCGAGTTAGAAAAATTTGAGTTCGAAAATTACATAGAAAATAATTTAAAGATATTAGAAAATCTTAGAAATTCGCTTGATCTTTATAACTATCTTAGGACAAATAAAGAATCTCCAAACTACAAGAAATTTGAGAGTTATCGAGAAGACTTAACTTATGGCAATTCTTTAAATATAATTTTAAAACAATGGAGAGAAAAATAACATTATGCATACACTTATTTTTTGATTAATTTCTGTAATTTATTTAAGCCTAAAGGCGTGAAAAAGTCTCGAAATTTAGAAAATTTTTGAAAATAGTGTTTTTGGAAATGTATATAATTTTATAAGAATATTTTTGAAGTTGAAACTATTTATTAATTTGTTATTTCATATTTACTTATAAACATCCGATTTATGTGGCTCACCAGAGGACCAATCAAAATGATAGCAGTAAGAATACCATTGAGGAGTTTATATCTACTGACTGGCTAGACAGGGATAGTGCTTTATTTGCTAAGCTTGATATAAAGCAAATGAGGTTTACAAACTTCTATGCACTTTATAGTGATATTGTTGATGCTATCAGTATTGATAACTTATCAACTATTATGGCGACGGATATCAATATAACTGGCGCGGAAGCAAGAGAACTATCGGCTGATATAGAGGCTATCGAGCAAGAGATTGTAAGCTTACGGTCTAAACTAAAAAAGGAGACCCAGTTTAATCGCAAGATGGAGCTAAATATAGAAATAAAGAAGTTGGAAAGAAGTAGAAGTAAATTAATTGGAGGAGATAAAGTATGATTGAGACAAATCTTAAAGGTAATACCCCTAACATAGCAGAGGAGAATATTCAAAAGCTAAAACAAATATTCCCTGATGTATTCACAGAAGATAAGGTAGACATTGAAAAACTGCAACAGATATTAGGCGATTATGTGGAGGATAGCAACGAGCGCTATAACTTCACTTGGAACGGTAAGGGGCGTGCCTTGCGTTTGTCTCAGACGCCTTCATTAGGAACACTACGACCATGTAAGGAAGAAAGTAAAGACTGGGATACAACTCAGAACCTTTACATAGAGGGTGATAATCTTGAAGTGCTAAAACTTTTACAAAAGAGTTATTACGGCAAGGTTAAATTGATATATTTGGACCCGCCCTATAACACAGGTAAGGACTTCGTATATCCTGATGACTTCCATGACAGCCTTGAGAATTATAAGAAAATCACAGGACAAGTTGATAGTGAAGGAAATAGAATAAGCACTAATACAGAAGCCAGTGGACGCTATCATACTGATTGGCTTAATATGATGTATCCTAGATTAAGACTTGCAAGGAACTTGCTTACTGATGATGGAGTTATTTTTATTAGCATTGACGATAATGAAGTGCATAACTTAAGGAAGATATGTGATGAGGTATTTGGAGAAGATAACTTTGTTGCACAAGTTATTTGGGAGAGGGCTTATTCACCAGTCAATCTTAAAAAGCATTTTTCCGAAAGTCATGATTATATTTTATGTTATGCAAAAAACATTGATTTACTAAATTGCAATGGAT
>CAZGUI010000044.1:0-19719 GCA_964528875.1 uncultured Bacteroides sp.
AGAAAAATAAAGGTTCCCGAACCTACTTTACGTAGATTGCCTTGGTATCTTTCTAATGTACGCTTACTTAAGAAACAAGGAGTGGAATATGTGTCGTCAACACAAATTTCAAAAGAGATAAATATTGATGCCTCAAAGGTGGCAAAGGACTTATCTTATGTAAACATAACAGGTAGAACGAGAGTAGGGTATCACACCGATACAATGATTGAAGTATTGGAGAATTTCTTGGGATTTTCTACTGAACACAGAGCATTTTTATTTGGGGTAGGTAGCTTGGGAGGTGCTTTACTTGGTGACTCAGGGTTGACTCAGTTTGGACTAAAAATTGTTGGGGCTTTTGATGTTGATCCGGAGAAGGTGGGAAAAACGATAAATAACATCCCGATCTATCATAGTGATGAACTGGAGAAACGCATAAAAGAAGATCAGGTTAATATTGGTATTTTAACGGTACCTATTGATATTGCACAAAGCATAACCGATCGAATTATTGCAGGAGGTATCCAGGCTTTATGGAATTTTACTCCGGTACGTATTCGAGTTCCTGAAGATATTGTGGTTCAAAACACCTCTCTATATGCTCATCTGGCTGTGATGTTTAATCGTTTAAATTTTAATGAGAAATAGCCAATGAAGATTATTGCAGTAGGCTTGAATTATGCCTCACATAAAGCAGAAATGGGAGATGAAATTCAACGAACTGATCCTGTTATTTTTCTTAAACCCGAATCGGCTATTTTAAAAGGAGGTAATCCTTTTTTTATACCCGATTTTGCGCAAGAGTTTCATTATGAAACCGAGCTAGTTGTGCGTATCAATCGTTTAGGCAAAAATATTTCCACTCGTTTTGCTTCACGTTATTATGAAGAGGTTACAGTAGGCATAGATTTAACAGCCAGAGATTTACAGCGGAAACTTAAAGGTGAGGGGTTACCATGGGAGTTGTCTAAAGGGTTCGATGGTTCTGCTGTAATAGGTGATTTTGTGTCGCTTAGCAAATATAAAGATATACAAAACCTACACTTTTCATTAAAAGAAAAAGATATAGCCCTTCAGGAAGGGTGTACAAAAGATATGCTACACTCTGTAGATGAAATTATCGCTTTTGTAAGTCGTTTTATGACCCTGAAAATAGGAGATCTAATCTTTACAGGAACTCCTCAAGGAGTAGGTTCTGTTTCTATGGGACAGGAGTTGGAGGGGTATTTGGAGGGAGAAAAAGTATTGCACTTACCTATCCGATAATTAAAAATCAACTGAAACTATGAAAATACGTGTAGGATTTGGCTATGATGTGCATCGATGGGCTGATAATAGGGAGCTATGGTTGGGGGGGATTAAGATTGATTATCCCAAAGGACTAGCCGGTCATTCTGATGCTGATGTTTTGATTCATGTGATTTGTGATGCTCTTCTTGGAGCAGCAAACCTGCGCGATATTGGCTATCAATTTCCCGACACAGCTGCTGAATATAAGAATGTAGACAGCAAAATACTTCTGAAACATGTGATGAAGTTGATCAGAGAGGAAGGTTATACATTGGGTAATATAGATGCCACTGTTTGTGCTGAGCAACCCAAACTAAACCCACACATCCCTTTAATGAAAGAAGCTTTGGCACAGGTGATGCAGGTATCTATTGAAGATATATCGATCAAGGCCACAACCAATGAGCGAATGGGGTTTGTAGGGAGAGAAGAGGGGCTTGCGGCTTATGCTACAGTATTGATTCAGAAAGAGGAATAAGACTTATTTCTTCTTTTTATTTATACCTTATATCCTAATAATTTCTATTGATTCCTCAAAGGTTTTTCTTTAGCCGACACATGATGTGATAAAATAATATGTATACAGAGAGTCTTAAAACTGTAGCTATGACTTCAACTATTTTATTTACAGTGATCTTTTTATTGAATTATTGGGTTAAAAGAACTATTTTGCTGTAAAAAAGTATAAAATCACTCATTTTGGAGAACGTTTGCTAGACAACTATCAAAAAAAAGAACTACATTCGCCTTCTCTAATTGAGAGTACTGATTGTATATTCAATCAGTGGGATATTTTTATTGCATAAAGCAATAAGTTACTTTTATTACAGTAGAAAACAACTAGTTATGAGAAGAATTATCTTTGGGGTGTTCTTATTTTTCATTGGATTACACTATGTGCAGGCACAAAGAGTGCTGACACTGGATAGTTGTAGAGCGTTGGCCGTAAAAAACAATAAGGAGCTTTTAATTCAAAATGAAAAAATAACCTCAGCTTATTACGGTAAGAAAAGTGCATTTACTCATTTTTTGCCTAAAATAGATGCTAAAGGTACTTATCTTAGAAATCAGAAAGAATTTTCTTTATTGACCGATGAACAGAAGCATGGTCTGACAAATATTGGTTCGGTTGTTAATCAAGGATTTCAGGGATTTGCACAAAGTATAGGTTCTCAATTCCCCGGTTCGGAACTTCCAACCTTAATTTCATTATTAGGTAATGAAGTAGCTGTTCCTCTTAATGAGGCCGGGCAATCCATTGTTGATGGATTCAGAACAGACACCCGAAACACCTATTTGGGAATGGTATCCATTACCCAACCTATTTATACCGGAGGAAAGATAAGAGCTTATAATAGAATTACAAAGCACCTTGAAAATCTTGCTAAAGAACAATATAATTTGGGAGCTCAAGAGTTATTGCTTAATACAGATCAAACCTATTGGCAAGTAGTATCTTTAGTGAAGAAAAAAGATTTGGCAGAAGGTTATGTTGATTTACTTCATAAACTAGACCAGGACCTTCAGCACATGATAAAAGAGGGTGTAGCTACTGTTGCCGACGGGTTAACGGTTCAGGTGAAGCTGAATGAGGCTGAAATAAGTCTGACTAAAGTAGAAGATGGTTTGAGTTTATCTAAAATGCTTCTTTGTCAGATTTGTGGGCTTGATTTAAATGAGGATATACGGTTGGCTGATGAATTCGTAGAAGTATTAGATCCCATTATTCCTTCTACTTATTTTGATTTTGACCAAGTACAAGAGAATAGACCTGAATTGCGTAGTTTAGTGCTTGCACATCGCATAGCTCAACAAAAAGTAAAGGTAGTTCGTTCTGAATTTTTACCTTCTATCGCTGTAGTTGGGAATTATTTGGTAACCAATCCTAGTTTCTTCAATAGTTTTGAAAATAAATTCAGAGGTATGTGGAACATTGGTGTTGCAGTACAAATACCCCTCTGGAATTGGGGCGAAGGAATTTATAAAGTCAAAGAGGCTAAAAGTCAAGCTCGCATTGTTGAGTTACAGAGAGAAGAGGTGAAAGAAAAAATTGAACTGCAAGTAAATCAGTCGGCTTATAAGATTAATGAAGCTACTAAAAAACTAATAAAAGCACAGAAAAACTTAGAGAAAGCCAATGAGAATTTACGTTATGCCAACCTGAGTTTCAATGAAGGTTTAATCACTTCTAATCAAGTATTAGAGGCTCACACAGCTTGGTTGTCGGCCAGCTCTGAACTCATAGATGCTGAAGTAGACATTAAATTAACAGATTTATATTTCCAAAAATCAATAGGAACATTAAAATAATTATATAGCTAAACAGATATGGCAAAGTCAAGAAAAAAAGGTTATAGTAATATGCTGATTGCTTTTGTAACACTTCTTGTTATTATTGGAGTCGTTGCATTGATTGGATTTCTTACTTTACAAAAAGGTCCGGAACTGATTCAAGGCGAAGTTGAAGTTTCTGAATATAGAGTTTCCAGTAAGATTCCCGGTCGGATTTTAAGTTTTAGAGTAACTGAGGGTGATCGGGTTGAAAAGGGAGA
This sequence comes from uncultured Bacteroides sp., assembly GCA_964528875.1. GTDB lineage: Bacteria > Bacteroidota > Bacteroidia > Bacteroidales > Bacteroidaceae > Bacteroides_E. The sequence goes on from CAZGUI010000044.1 coordinate 3,825, forward strand.
TACATTGGCTCTTTTGGAAGCACCGGAAGTTTTAGCTAAGATGGAACAAGCCAAAGCGGTTAAACGTATGGCTGATTCTAAAAACCAAAAAGCCATGAAAGGGGCTAGAGATGAACAGATACAAGCCGCTTTTGAGATGTGGAATAAAGCACAGGCCGGTTTGGAAATTGCTGAGAAATCGTTTCTTCGTATAAAGAATTTACACGCTGAAGGAGTAGTATCTACCCAAAAATTAGATGAAGTTACGGCTCAACGTAATGCGGCAAAAGCTACTGAAAGGGCTGCATATTCTCAATATGCAATGGCAAAGAATGGTGCTGAGCAAGAAGATAAGATGGCAGCTGAGGCTTTGGTAAGGCAAGCTGAAGGTGCTATTGCTGAAGTTGAATCGTATATAAAAGAGACTTATTTAATTGCTCCACATGCCGGAGAAATATCAGAAATCTTTCCTAAACAGGGAGAATTAGTAGGTACCGGAGCTCCCATTATGAATATTTCCATATTAAATGATTTGTGGACTGTTTTCAACGTCCGTGAAGATTTATTGCAAGGGTTAAATATGGGAACTGAGTTTGAAGCGTATGTTCCTGCACTTGATCGTTCCATTAAGTTACGTGTGGATTACCTCAAAGACTTAGGTTCTTATGCCGTATGGAAAGCTACAAAAGCTACAGGGCAATATGACCTAAAGACTTTTCAGGTTAAGGCTATACCTTTGGAAACTGTAGATAATTTACGTCCGGGTATGTCTGTGATAGTAGAGAGATAAGCATATGAGGCATACTCAAACCTATAGAGCATTTATTTTAGTCTTCCAACGAGAGCTTAGGCGTCTTGTTTCAAGACCTTTATATCTGTTTTGTATGGTTATAGCTCCTCTTTCTTGTCTTTTCTTTTTTACCTCTTTGATGGATACAGGACTTCCAACCAACTTACCGGTAGGAGTAGTCGATTTAGATCAGACAGCCAAATCTAGAAGTTTTATTCAGAACTTAGATGCACTTCCTCAGACAGAAGTCGTTCAGATTTACACCAATATAATAGATGCTAGAAAAGATGTACAAAGAGGTAAACTTTATGGTTTTTATTTAGTACCTAAGTCCTTTAGTAAAGACGCACAGGCTCAAAAACAACCTACACTTTCCTTTTACATCAATAATTCCTACCTCATAGCGGGTTCGTTATTGTTTAAGGATATGAAAAAAATGGGTGAATTAGCAGCAGGTGCTGCTATGCGCTCGGTTTTGTATGCCAAAGGAGCTACTGAAAAACAAGCAATGGGCTTTCTGCAACCTATTGTGATTGATACGCATCCTCTTAACAATCCTACTATGAATTATTCGGTTTATTTATCGAATACATTAGTTCCGGGTATTATGATGTTAATGATACTTATTACCACTGTCTTTGCCATAGGGGTTGAGATTAAAGAGCGAACGGCTAGAATGTGGCTAAGGATAGGCAATCAATCTATACATATTTCCATTCTAGGTAAACTCCTTCCTCAGACTTTTATTTTTATGTTAGTGGGGATTTTTTATAACTTTTATTTCTATGTGTATTTGGGTTTTCCTTGTGTTAATGGTGTTCCTGTTATGCTATTTAATACGCTACTCCTTATTTTAGCCTCACAAGCTTTAGGAGTCACTATGATTGGTACATTTCCCTCTTTGCGTTTAGGTTTGAGTTTTGCTTCGTTATGGGGTGTTTTGTCGGTTTCTATGTCAGGTTTTACTTTCCCTGTGATGGGGATGCATCCTGTACTGCAATCCACCAGTTATCTTTTCCCTTTGAGGCATTACTTTTTAATCTATGTAGATCAGGCGTTAAATGGTTTCCCACTAAGTTCGTCGTATACTAGCATTATGGCTCTTTTAGTGTTTATATTACTACCTTTTTTAGTCTTTAAACGACTCAAAAGAGCTTTACAGTATGAACCTTATATTCCTTAATTCATTATGAATATAAAGAAACAACTCAAAGAGAGCCTTCGGGATATGTATTACATTTGGGCTAAAGAGCTTCAAATTGTAGGTAAGGATTTAGGTGTCCTTATATTCTTCATCTTATTACCGATAGGATATCCTTTGGTCTACTCTTTTATTTATGCCAATGAAACTATCCGTGAAGTTCCTGTAGCTTTGGTGAATCACTCTTTTTCTGCTTTAAGTAGGGAGTATGCTCGCAAGGTGGATGCAACTCCTGAGGTGGATATTGTTGCACATTGTGACGATATGGAGGAGGCTAAAAGATTGATGGAACGAAAAGAGGTTCACGGGATTATTTATATTCCCAGAGATTTTAATAAAATACTGAATCAAGGTGAGCAGGTTAATATCAGCTTATATTGCGATATGAGTGGGTTATTATACTATAAGGCCATTATGTTAGCCAACACTGAAGTGTCATTGGCCATGAATCAGGATATTAAGATCGAGCGATCGGCTCTGACTTCAGCAAGAGAAGAAGAGTTGACCTCCTATCCCATAAACTATGTGGATGTGCCATTGTTTAATCCTACTTCAGGTTTTGCTTCTTTTTTAATTCCTGCTGTACTAATCTTAATTCTTCAACAGTCTCTAACTTTGGGTGTTGGGCTCTCCGCAGGAACCATGCGTGAACGATTGAAATTTATTGAACTGGAGGAGTTTAATCGAGGGCACCGAGGTATTTTTCGAATTGTTTTTGGTAAGGGCTTATGCTATTTTATGATTTATGCTCTGATATCAGTCTATGTGCTTTGTGTCGTCCCATTTTTGTTTAACTTAAATATGATTGCTCAACCCACTACTTTATTATTGTTTGTGCTTCCCTATTTATTAGCATGTATCTTTTTTGCCATGACTCTGTCTATCTTGGTACGTAATAGAGAAGCCAGCATTGTTATTTTTGTTTTTACATCTATTCCATTGCTTTTTATCTCCGGGATTTCTTGGCCGGGAGCCTCTATCCCTTTCTTTTGGAAAGCTATTTCTTTTCTGTTCCCCTCCACATTTGGAATCAACGGATATGTGAAAATTAGTAACATGGGAGCAGATCTAAATGAAGTCTCTTTTGAGTATATTGCTTTATGGATACAAACTGTTCTCTATTTCATTACCACTTGTTTGGTTTACAGGCGTCACATTATACGCAGTAGGCGAGATTATGTGAGATGTCATAAAGAATCCATGCGCAGGTTAGAGTTGGGCTTAAGGCCTCTCAAAATTCCGAAATAGTTCAAATCTTCATTCTTTTTATGTTCTGTTTCCTTAATATTAAACTTTAGAAATTTGAGAAATAATTGAGCTAAAACACACATTAACAAATTAAGAATAATGGCATCACAAGAAATAGAACGAAAGTTTTTAGTCAGAGGAGATTTTAAATCTTTTGCCAGTAAATCACAGCGTATTACCCAAGGATATCTCTCTTCTGTTCCGGAACGTACAGTACGAGTCAGAGTAAAAGGGGAGACCGGTTTTATTACCATTAAAGGAATAAGTAGTGCTTCGGGTCTTTCCCGTTATGAATGGGAAAAAGAGATTCCTGTAAGTGAAGCACGAGAATTATTGGCTATTTGTGAGCCTGGCATCATTGATAAAACTCGCTTTATTGTAGAGCTAGGTATGCATACTTTCGAGATCGATGAGTTTTATGGCGATAATCAAGGACTGATTGTAGCAGAGATTGAGCTAAAGTCTGAAGATGAGGCTTTTAGCATACCTGAATGGCTTGGAGAAGAGGTGACAGGTGATATGAAGTATTACAATTCTATGTTAGTTAAGCATCCATATAAAAACTGGAAATCTTAGTTTTTATATGAGACACTAAATCGCTGTTCCTCTGTATGTGCCCAACAGGTAAAAAAACAGTAATGCATGAATACCTATTGTTCATGCATTACTGTTAAATATCTTACGTGCGTTATCGTATGGATATGTGGATTAATAAGCCTTATTGCTTAGTGACATCTACAATTTGTGTAGGAGGTTGATTCAGATTTCTAAGGCTGACTTGTTTTACCACCTTTTGTGCTAATTCAGCAAAAGTTTTTCCTGTGAGGGTATTCTCATCTAAAGCTACCGGTTCGCCTATATCTCCTCCTTCACGGATACTTTGCACAATAGGGATTTGAGCTAAAAGAGGTACATTCATCTCTTCAGAAAGATTCTTTGCACCTTCTTTGCCAAAAATATAGTATTTGTTATCGGGAAGTTCTGCCGGAGTAAACCAAGCCATATTTTCCACCAAGCCTAAGATGGGTACATTCACCTTCTCGTTGGTAAACATATTGATACCTTTTCTCGCGTCAGCTAAGGCTACATCTTGTGGTGTGCTTACAACAATGGCTCCTGTTAATGCCAAAGTCTGCACAATGGTTAGGTGTACATCACTTGTTCCGGGAGGTAGGTCGATGACAAAGTAATCCAGTTCACCCCAGTGTGCGTCACTGATTAGTTGTTTCAACACATTGCTTGCCATACCTCCTCGCCAAAGAGTTGCTTGGTCAGGGTCTACAAAAAAACCGATGGATAGAATCTTTATGCCGTATTTTTCTATAGGTAAAATAAGCTCTCTTCCTTCAATTATCTCCGAGTAGGGACGGGCATCCTCAATATGAAACATTTTAGGAACAGAAGGACCAAAAATATCAGCATCTAACAGTCCTACCTTGTATCCTTGTTTGGATAGAGATACGGCTAAATTGGCTGCGACGGTTGACTTTCCCACTCCTCCTTTACCGGAAGAGACCCCAATGATGTTTTTCACACCGGGCAGCATATGACCCACTTCAGGTCGTGGAGTCTGTAGTGTTTTTACAGATATGTTCCCTTTAATATCTATATCTTCACTCACATAACTCAATATGGCTGCTTCTGCCGATTTAACTACCGATTTAATAAATGGGTCTGTGGATTTTTCAAAAATCAATGAAAAAGAAACCTTCATTCCATCAATTCGGATGTTATCTTCAACCATTCCGGCCTCAACTAAGTTTTTGCCTGTACCCGGATAGCGTACATTGGTTAAGGCATCTAAAATTAATTTTGGATATAATGTCATAGCTCTTTATTTTTATTTACGTTTTTGTAATTCGCTTCTTTTATGGCGATTGTAGCTTCTATAGCTATCTAACTCAATCTCTACATCAGGTTCAACCCAATCCTCTTTATTGTCTAACTTAAACTTTATGTATTTAATAGTTAGTCCTCTATTTATCCACTGCTGTTCATAGTAGGTTTTGATGCTGCGCACTTCATCAGCCCAATCGGACTGATACAAATCTTCTGTAATAAACTCAATGGGCAGGTTGTTTTCCTGAATTAATAGTTGTGTATAGGTGAAAAGAAAGTTACTATCTGTTTTTAAGTGGATAATGCCCTCTTTTTTGAGTATCTGACGATAGCGTTTAAGGAAAAAGGTTGAAGTTAAACGCTTTGTTGCTTTTTTCATTTGAGGGTCGGGAAAGGTAATCCATATTTCAGATACTTCATCCGGACCAAAAAAGGAGTGAATATACTCTATATTTGTGCGAATAAAAGCTACATTCGTCATTCCTAAGGTGAGTGCTTCAGTAGCTCCACTCCACATTCTTGCCCCTTTAATATCTACTCCAATAAAGTTGTAGTTGGGGAAGAGTTTAGCTAGACCCACTGTATATTCACCCCTTCCACAGCCTAATTCCAGAATAATTGGATTATTATTCTGGAAGAAAGATTGATTCCATTTTCCTTTTAATGGAAAGTCTGCAGTTGTAATGATATGAAAAGGGTATTGAAAAACGTGTGGATACTGATTCATATCCTCAAATTTTTGTAATTTGTTTTTAGCCATCTTACAATTCCAGTTTTATTTCTTTTCCTATGTGATTATAAAAAACCTGTTCGTTTAATCTCTTTTGAAATAAGGGATAAGCTTCTACCCCCGTGCAGTGACAAAGACCAATGCTTCCTGTTACATTATCAGCTAAGTAATGAGCCACTCTTTCAATCTCTTCTTTAGGCGACTGCATTAAATGAAATCCCCCTAAAATTAACTCCAAATGTAATAAATTAAAATGAGTTTTAAGCTGTTCAACAATATTAGTCACCCCTAAGTGCGAACAGGCAGTCAGTAGGACGTGTCCTTTTTTTGTTTTGATAACTACCACAAGTTCATCAGAAAAATCATCCCGAACGATTTCTCCCTCTTTTTCAATAAAGAAGCCTCTGCGGTGGGTATCTTCTTCATAGCTAATGGCTATTTGAGGGACAATAAACACATTGGGTACATATTCTGTAAACTCCTCCAGATAGATAAATCGATCTTTCATTGATTGGGGAAGTTGAGGCATTCCATTTTCATGACGGACAGTGAGTTTTTTATGGATGATATTGGGTTTAGCTAGTACTTTAGCTTGTGTGTTAAGCGTTAAGAAAGCCTCTAATCCTCCCGTATGGTCTCTGTGTCCGTGCGATAGAATCACAAAATCTACAGTAGTCAAATCTATCCCCAACGTTTGAGCATTGTCTAGTAATAAGTCCGAAGCTCCTGTATCAAAGAGGAAGCGGTGAGTACCCGTATCAACAAAAAGAGAGAGCCCATGCTCTCCCTTTAAGTTTTTTCCGTAGACACAATTGTCTACTAATGTAGTTATAGTTATGTTCATAACTGTTTCTTTTGAACCATCCAGTTTAATCAATGAATGTAATCCATCCGTACTTATCTTCCTCGTCACCGTATTGAATGGCACGTAGCTTGTTGTAAAGTTGGGTACAGATAGGACCGGGAGTGTGATCTTCACTAAAGATGTACGATTTGTTATTATCAATATCGTCAATTCTGGAAACCGGACTAATTGCTGCTGCTGTACCACAAGCACCTGCTTCGTCAAAGTTTTCCAACTCTTCTTCTAAAACAGGGCGTTGCTCCACAGTTAATCCAATTTCCTCAGCTAACGTCATTAAACTGTTATTGGTTATGGATGGAAGAATAGATTCCGATTTAGGGGTTATGTATTTATCTCCTTGAATAGCAAAGAAATTGGCAGGACCACATTCATCCAGGTATTTCTTCTCTTTAGCATCTAAATAAAGTACCGCAGAATAACCCATAGAGTGTGCTTTTTCTCCGGCAGTTAAGCTAGCAGCATAGTTTCCTCCCACTTTGTAACGACCTGTTCCTTTAGGAGCTACACGGTCGAACTCGCGTAGAATAACATAAGGAGTGGCTTTAAATCCTTCTTTAAAGTAAGGTCCAACAGGCGTAACAAAAATAAGAAAAGTATATTCGGTTGCTGCCCCAACACCTACTTGTGCACTTGTTCCAATTAATAAAGGACGAATGTAAAGTGATGAACCACTTTCATAAGGAGGAACAAAACGTTCATTCAGTTGTACCGCTTTAATTACAGCTTCAGTATAACGCTCAACCGGAAGTGGTTGCATTAAAATACCCTCACACGATGATTGAAGCCTTTTTGCATTTTGATCTACACGGAAAATTCTTACTCTACCATCTTTTCCACGGAAAGCTTTCATTCCTTCAAAAACCTGCTGACCATAATGTAAACAAGTGGCAGCCATATGTAAATTTACATACTCTTCGCTGTGTATTTCAAGTTCTCCCCACGCTCCATTACGGTAGCTAATTCTAACGTTATAGTCTGTTGGAATATATCCAAATGACAGATTTGACCAGTCTAATTCTTTCATTTTTGTCTATTTTATCCTCTATGAGCAACAAATATACTTTTTATTCTTCAAAACTCTTCCGATCTATTAGTATTTTTTCCACTTCTTGATCGATCTTCGTTAATTTTTCTGTACAAGAATGAATGAGTTGATTAGCCTCTTTTATTTTCTCTGTCAAATCGTCTATTTCCAGTTCATTCGATTCTATCTGGTTTACAATTTCTTCCAGCCTTTTGATGGCCTCCGAATAACTTAACTTTTTTGTCATTTCTATTTATTCTTTTACTTCCGATTTTACCTCTCCATCCTTGAAGTGTGTGGTTAAAATATCTCCTTTTACTAAACTTGTTTTACTCTTGATTATCTTTCCTTCAACCGTAGTTAAGGTATATCCTCTTTGCATAATGAATACCGGTGAGGCATATTTCACCTTTTGAGTGATGAGTTCCAGGAGATGTTTCTCTTTGGATAAATATTGTGTAATGGCTTGATTTAACCGTCCATTCAAACCTGTTAATCCTATTTTTTCATTGGTTAGTAACGAATGAGTGATGCGTGGAATTTGTTGTTGGAAAAGCAAGAGTCTGTTTTTTTCCATCATTAACAGGTTATAAGTAGACTCACGTAACCGATTGGATAGTTGGGAGAGTGATTCTGCGGCAACGTCCATTCGATATAGAAGGAATTCGGCAGCCGCTGTAGGGGTTTTCACTCGCTTATAGGCTACACTATCCAAAACGGTGTCATCTCTTTCGTGCCCAATACCTGTAATAATGGGCAATGGAAATTGTGCACAAGCTGCCGCTAAGAGATAAGTGTCAAAACCCGATAAGTCGGACGTTGATCCTCCACCACGGATAATAATTACCACATCAAACGCATCCGGATGTTGTAAAATAGCATCCAATGCAGAGAGAATGGATGCTTCTACCCGTTCTCCTTGCATTAAAGCAGGGAATAGTTGAACCTGGAAAGCATATCCTTGCTCATTGCTCATTAACTGATTATTGAAATCGTCATATCCTGCAGCAGTAGCCGAAGAGATGACTGCTATGCGTTGAGGGAGTGTGGGGAAAGGGAGTTCTTTATTCAAGGTTAGTACACCCTCTTGTTCTAACTGATCGAGAATTTCCTTTCTTCGCAGAGCCAGATCTCCCAGTGTATATTCCGGATTGATGTTTTCAATAACCAGACTGTACCCGTATAACTCGTGAAAGTGAATGGATACCTCGACTAAGACCTTGATTCCTGCTTCAAACTTTTGTCCGGTGGTCTCTTCAAAGAAAGGTTGCAGCATGCCCCAGACATTAGCCCAGATAATACCTCTAGCTTTAGCTATTAAATAGTTGGTATGAGCATCTTTCTGTACCAGCTCCAAATAACAATGCCCACTGCTTTGATTTACACGCACCTCACTCAGTTCTGCCTGAATCCAATAACTATCGGGTAGGCATTGTTCCAGACTTTTACGAGCTAAGGTGTTTAACTCTAATAGGGTGAGGGTGTTATTCTTCATTTTTTCTCTTTACCTAATTCATAAGCTTTCCAGAAATCAGGAAGTCCATAACCATAAATATTATCCGGGTTTTCAGCACGGTCGCCTGACTGCCTTACCAAATCCATAATTTCATAAGCTGTTAACTGAGGAAGAGCTTGCCATAGACAAGTTACCATGCCACACAGAATAGGAGAAGAAAAGGAAGTTCCGTTAGCGGTTGATAAAATCCCTTGAGGACTAACCACTGCAGAAGTTCTTCCAACGGCAACTACATCGGGTTTAATTCTTCCATCTGCAGTATTACCAATCGATGAGAAAGGAGCTAATACCCCGGCTCTATCGGTTGCACCAACGGTTAAGTTGTTTGTTGCATCTCCCGGAGTAGTTATTTTTTTCCACGAACCTGCTCCTGCATTCCCGGCACTACAAACCAAAACCATTCCTTTTTGAGCAATTAGAGAGGCTTGTTTAGAAATTAAAGCATATTCTCCATCCAGTTGTTTGTACTCGTAATTCTGACTTTCGTCGTCAAACGAGTGATAACCCAAAGAGGTGTTTATCACATCCACCCCTACACTATCAGCATATTCAACAGCAGCCGACCAGTAGTCTTGTTCAACTAAATGCTCACTTCCTTCATCTTCACTGCGTAGCAACCAATAGCTAGCTTTAGGAGCTGTACCTACCATTACATAGGGACGATTCATTGCCATACACGATAACACTCCTAATCCATGGCTGTTTTCAAGGTATAAGTTTTTATTGGGGTACACAAAATCCTTTATTCCGGCAATGTTGATGTTGCTCATTAATTCAATGGAGTCTAAGTTGTGAAAACCTGCATCGATAACAGCAATGTGCATTCCCTCTCCTTGAAACCCTTGTTGATGGAGCTTATCTGCTTTATTAATTTGGATTTGTTGGGTAGCTACTCCATAATATAAGGAGTCATTGGTTTCGTACGTATTAATCAACGAATCGCGTACAGGAATTTTTTCTTCTTTTATGGGGGTATTCCATACTCTTTTAGCCGAACGAACAAAAGGAAGTTGAGTTATTTTCTCTATAAGGGTTGTGTCATTGCATTCAATGGTAACAAAGTTATTCCATTTTCCTTTTGCTACCACCTTAATGCCCTTTTTCTTTATCGCTTTAATGTATGCATCACATACCGGTAAATCAGTGGAATCGATGGCTAGATTTTGTTTCTCTCTTCTCTCAATGGCTTTCTTAGACAAGAATTGATGGGGCTTATTGAGAGAGTATGTAGTTTTGTTTTTATCTGTCAGTAAAATTCGGTATTTATAACTGGGTTTGGCTACAGCCGTTAGTGCAAAAAATAATACAAGAATTAAAAGGTTTGTTCGTTTTAGCATTTTATCAGTTTATTAGTTTTTTTGTTGTTCAATAATCCATTGTAACCCTCGTTGAAAATCGATGATGGCTCCTCCCAATACACGGTCTTCTTCATAGAAAACAGCAGATTGTCCGGGAGTAATGGCAGATGCCGGATGTTCAAAGGTAACCAAGAGACGATTATCTTCTAAGTATTTCACTGAACAGGGAATGGGTTTACTTCTGTATCTGATCCGTACAGAGAAGTCTTTACAAGAAAGAAATTCTTCTTTATCAACCACTTCAGGGGTTTCTGTTATCATGTGGTAAGAAAGGAGATCTTCTTCTTTTCCTAACATCACTGTATTTTTTTCGGGGTTTAATTTAATGACATAAGCAGGTTCGCCTAAAGCAATGCCTAACCCTTTACGTTGTCCAATGGTGTAATAAGGAAAACCTTTATGTTCCCCCAGTTTCTCGCCTTTCTTGTTTACAAATGACCCCGCACCAATTTGTTCGTCTAAATCGGGACATTGTTCTTTCAGAAAATCACGATAATCCGACTGAATGAAGCAGACTTCCATACTCTCTCCACCTTGTGATTTCTTCTCAAATCCTTTGGTTCGCAGATATTCACGGACATCTGTTTTTAAGCTATTGCCCAAAGGAAAGATTGTGCGTTTAAGCACGTCTTGTCCCACTCGCCACAAAAAATAGGATTGATCTTTTTTGGCATCCAGCCCAATTTGAAGATAAAAATTGTTGTTTTTCTCGGCAATACGTATGTAGTGGCCCGTTGAAATCCATTGACAATTTAACTTGTCTGCCCATTCTGTCAGAACCCTAAATTTAAATAAAGGGTTACACATCACACATGGATTAGGCGTTTTACCCGATCTGTATTCGTTGAGGAAATTTTTTATGATGGTTTGTTGAAATACTTCTCTTTCATCAATGATGTGGTGTTCAATACCCAGTTTATCGGCCACCTCTTTAGCCTCTGGAGGAGCTTCTCCCCAGACTTGTAAGGTTAAGCCTATCACTTCAAAGCCTTGTTCTTGGAGCAGTATGCAAGCAGCGGTACTGTCAATGCCTCCACTCATACCTACTAAGACTCTTTTCTCTTTATTTTTCATCCTTTTCTCTTTCAATAAAAACTCAATTTCTTGAATTAAATGCGATAGGAAAAACGATTCAATCACCCCCCTTTTTACGCTCTCTGTCTGGCCTGTTTATCGGTCTAGGACCGAGGGACTGTCGGTCTAGGACTGAAGGGTGCTCGGTCTAGGACTGAAGGGTGCTCGGTCCTAGACCTCTTGTTTCATTTTCCGCTTCAAAAGGCTAAGATACTATTTTATGCATTTTGACTAACCATAGAACGGATGGAAATATATTCACTTAACTTGCACACCCTCATTTTAATATACTTTAAGTAAAAACAGATTGAAAGAAGGTCGTTATAGTAAATGAATAAAGGGTAGAAAAAATGAGAACGCTTTCTGAGAAATAAAAAAAAATCAGCTGTGGGGGAGGTCTTTCTTGAAACCGGAGTCTTCTATAATCGTTCATTCATCCAGCATAAAATCAGCAAGGTATATTTAGTTTGATTAAAGTACGATAACGGACGATTAGTGTTCATATTCGGACAAATGGAAAAAGTTTTATATCTGATTATCAACTGGTTATGATTGTGGCACAAGTCTTGTCTATTGATTGATAGCAAATAAATGGAATAATTATGGATAGAGAAATTTCAAAAGATAGACTTCGGAGAGAACGGTTGAAAAAAGCAATAAAATATGGTATTATCCTTGTGATAGTAATCTTCGCTATGATTTTTCTATCAAATCTTATCCGTTCCTCTTTATCTAAAGAGAATTTAGTGATAGGTAAAGTGGATATGGGAAATCTAAATATTACAGTAAATGCTTCGGGCAAAGTAATTCCTTTCTTTGAGGAGATTATTACAGCACCTATCCATTCAAGAATATTAGAGGTTTATAAACACGCAGGCGACACTGTTAATCTTGGAGAGCCAATACTCAGGTTGGAACTCGCTTCTATCGAAACCGAGTATAAGCAGAAACTAGATGAGAGAGAAATGAAGAAAAGAAAACTAGAACAAACTCGGATTACTCTAGTTAGTAATATTTCTGAATTAGAGATGCAAGAAAAAGTGAAGAAGATGCAACTAGATAAAATGTCAACAGAGTTGAAGAATGAGAAGTATTTAGATAGTATTGGAGCAAGTACAGCAGATAAAATTCGAGAGATAGCACTTAATTACGAAGTCAGTAAATTGGAATATAAGCAACTTCAACAGCGGATTAAAAATGAGAAAGAGAAAGCTTCAGCAGAAATAAGAGTTCAAGAATTAGAGTACAATATATTCGAAAAAGGATTGTCGGAGAGTGCTCGTTTATTAAAAGACGCTAGAATACTATCGCCTCAACAAGCTACCCTCACCTATATAAATAATCAGATAGGCTCACAAGTATCAGTCGGCACACAAATAGCTATCTTATCAGATCTCACAAATTATAAAATAGAAGCAGAAATTGCAGATAGCTATGCGAATAAACTTAGTTCCGGAGCTAAAGCAATTGTAAAAACAGGACAAACAGAGCTATCAGGAATTGTAGTAAATATTGTTCCCTCTGTTAAAAATGGTACAATCAGTTTTACAGTAGTCTTAGACGAAGGACAAAGTCATAAATTAAGAAGTGGACTGAGTGTAGATGTATTTGTTGAATATGGAATAAAAGACAATGTTCTACGAATTCCTAATGCCTCTTATTACAGTACTCCTGCTGAATACAACCTTTGGATAATAAAAGATGGTGAAGCTGTCAAACGTAAAGTGATCTTAGGAGAAAGTAATTACGATTATGTAGAAGTAAAAGAAGGATTAGAAGAAGGAGAAGAGATAATTCTAAACAACATGGACAGCTATAAAAATAAAGATAAAATAAAGATAAAATAATACTATGGAAATAATCAAAATGGATGGTATAACAAAAGTATACCGAACAAAAGAAATTGAAACAGTAGCATTAGACCATGTGAATTTGGAAGTGGGCAAAGGAGAATTCCTGTCAGTTATGGGCCCTTCGGGCTGTGGAAAAAGTACCATGCTCAATGTGATGGGCCTACTAGATACTCCCACAGAAGGAAAAGTGACGATTAATGGAACAGAAACCAACAAAATGAAAGAGAGTAAAATGGCTGAGTTTAGGAATCATACTTTAGGTTTTATTTTCCAAAGCTTCCATTTGGTCAATTCATTGAACGTTCTAGATAATGTTGAACTACCACTATTGTATAGAAAGTCGAGTAGTTCGGAGCGGACAAAAAGAGCTAAAGAAGTATTAGAGAAAGTGGGCCTGTCGCATCGGATGAAACACTACCCCTCTCAGCTCTCAGGAGGACAGTGCCAACGTGTAGCTATTGCTCGTGCATTAATTGGTAATCCCCAAATTATTTTAGCGGATGAACCTACAGGTAATTTGGATAGTAAGATGGGTGGAGAAATTATGGATATATTATTTCAACTTAATAATGAAGGCACTACCATTGTTATGGTAACTCACGATGAGCATATCGCCCGAACTACCAAACGAATTATTCGTTTTTTCGACGGAAGACGTGTAGAATAACTTTAAACAAAAAAACTATGTATAAAGTGTATTTTAAACAAGCTGTAGAGCTACTAAAGCAGAATATGTTTATCAGTGTGATTTCTATTGCTGGGACTGCACTTGCTATTATGATGGTGATGATACTTATTGTGGTAGATCAGGTGAAAAATGCAGATGTAGCACCAGAGTCGAATAGGAGTGAACTTTTATATATAAGCTATAGAACTGCTACAGGTAAAGGGAGTAATAAGAGTAAAACAAATGGAATACTACAATATGAACAGGCTGAACTTTTAAAGAAAGAAGTACAGTCAGCTAGTATAATAGCTATAACTAATGGAGTTATGATGGATTTTGCAGGACAAACTGTTCGGTTCTCTAACGAAAAATTACGAACCCCACTGGATGTAAGAGCAACAGATGCAAATTATTGGGATATAGTATCATTAGATTTCATAGAGGGGAAGCCATATAGTGAGGCTGAGTTTAAATCGGGCATAAGAAGTGCTGTGATAAGCCAAGACGTAGCGGAAGAGCTTTTAGGTAAGGAAAGTGCTATTGGCAAAACATTGGAGATTGAAAACAAAGAATATAAAATCATTGGAGTAGTTCATAGCGTTTCAAAAGCATTTAATTATGCCTATGCGAAAGTATGGATACCCTATACAAGTCTGTCTTCATATGAAAATGGAGCTTATGATGTCGTAATGCTAACCGATAGATCAAAAGTAAAGGATTTAGAAAAAGAAGTGAGAAATATAGAAGAAAAGTACAATAAGACTAACAGTAGTTGGGATTTGAAATATCATGGACCGAAAAACCATCGACTTTACCAAATTAGTATGTGGGATTCAGATAAAAATATTGAGATACAAAACAGACGAACAATCTTTCTTTTTGCTATTTTATTACTTATACCTGCTATTAACCTTTCAAGCTTGAGTTTATCAAGAGTTAGAAGAAGAATGGAGGAGATTGGTGTTCGGAAAGCTTTTGGAGCAAAAAAAGGAGTTATATTAATACAGATATTATATGAGAACTTTATTACTTCTCTACTAGGAGGTATTATTGGAATCATCCTATCGTTTCTTATTGTATCCTTGATGAAGGAATGGCTCTTAGGGGCTACTGATTCAACATCTCTCCCTCTTGATGCTCTAATCTCGGTTCATGTACTTGTCGCTGTTGTAGTGGTTAGCTTTATACTCAATCTACTTTCATCGGGCATACCGGCTTGGAGTGCAGCGAGTATGAACATTGTAGAATCTTTAAACCGCAAAAAGTAAAATTATGATAAAACATATTTTAAAAATTGTTTGGGCCGACCGTAAAGTCAATATTTGGCTACTATTAGAGCTATCGCTAATATTTATTATACTTTGGTTTAGTGCAGATTATCTCACCTTTATGACAAGACGTTATTTACAGCCTATTGGATTTGATATAGAAAACACATATATGATTGAGTTTGGGCTAGATGAAGAAAAGTTAAATAGGCTAGTTGAAGAAAGTGGAAAGGTTAAAGATGAAATTATTCATGATAGTGGATGGAAGCTTATGGAAAGAATCAAACAGAGCACAGATGTTGCACACGTAGCGGTAAGCATGGCTACTTATCCATACTATCCGGGGTCAAATATAAGTGAGACCTTTGCACGACAACTTCCTCAAAATGTACATATAATCGCTTGATTTCTAGCTTTTTATTTCCTTCATTTAGTAATGAAACGAATCAAACTAAATACTCAACAAATGTCATTCTCCAGCTA
>CAZGUI010000045.1:0-19266 GCA_964528875.1 uncultured Bacteroides sp.
TTGTTGAGCGTTGGCCAGGTGGTATGTTAACAAACTTCCCTACTATCCGTAAGGCTGTAAAAAAAATGTCTACTATCGACCGTTTAACAACGGATGGTACTTATGATAACTTATCAAAAAGAGAAAAGTTACAAATTGAAAGACAACGTACTAAGCTTGAAAAAAACTTGGGTTCTATTGCTGACTTAACACGTTTACCTGCTGCTCTTTTTGTGGTAGACGTAATGAAAGAGAACATTGCTATTCGTGAAGCGAATCGTTTAGGAATTCCTATCTTTGCAATTGTTGATACAAACTCTGATCCAAATAATGTTGACTTTGTAATTCCTGCAAACGACGACGCAACTAAATCTATTGAGTTGATTATTGGTACTTGTTGTGCTGCTATTCAAGAAGGTTTGACTGAGCGTCAAGCTGAAAAAGTAGATATGGATGCTGCTAGTGAAGGTTCTAAACCTAAAAGAAAAGCAACTAAGGCTAGAGTTGAAAAAACAGAAGTAACCAATGAAGAAGTTGCTGATGTAAACGAAGAACAAGCTGATACTCCAGAAGAAGAGCAAGAAGCTTAAAAATATATAGCAAAGCCAATATTTGAAATATGAGGAGAATGCTTTAAATCGTTTTGCTCTATTTCAATTATTGGCTTTTATCATTAAATTGTTTAAACCGTTAAAAAAATAAATATATTATGGCTGTATCAATGGCAGAAATTAAGCACTTGCGTACAATGACTGGTGCTGGAATGATGGATTGTAAAAATGCTTTAGAAGAAGCGGGTGGTGATTTTGACAAAGCAGTTGAAATCATTCGCAAAAAAGGACAAGCAGTTGCAGCAAAACGTTCTGATCGTGATGCTTCAGAAGGTTGTGTAGCAGCAAAAGTTTCAGGCAAAAAAGCTTCAATGATTGCACTTAAATGCGAAACAGACTTTGTTGCTAAAAATGAAGACTTTATAGCTTTAACAAATCAAATTTTAGATTTAGCTATTGAAAATAATGCAAATTCTCTAGAGGAAGTTGAAGCACTTAAAATGGGTGATTTGACTGTAGCTGCTGCTGTAACTGAGCGTAGTGGTGTTACCGGAGAAAAAATGGAATTAGATGGATATAATGTAGTTGAAGGGGAATCTACAGCTATATACATTCACATGGGAAATAAATTAGGAGCTATCGTTGCTTTTAATCAAGAAGTATCAGAACAAATTGGTCATGAAATAGCAATGCAAATTGCTGCAATGAATCCAATCGCAGTAAGTCCAGAAGGAATTCCTGCTGATATTCTTGCTCGTGAAAAAGAAGTAGCAGCTGACAAAGCTCGTCAAGAGGGTAAACCTGAAAATTTAATTGAGCGTATTTCTGCTGGAAGAATTAACAAGTTCTATAGCGAAGTATGTTTGTTATTACAGAGTTATGTTAAAGAGCCAAGCATGACTATTGGCCAATTTCTAGATCAACAAAGCAAAGGTCTTACTGTAACTGAATTCAAACGTTTTACTTTAGATCAAGAGTAATACTGATAATTGAAAGTTTTTAGTAAATATCAAAAAAGGCTTGATTTCAATTGAAATTAAGCCTTTTTTGATACTCTCTATTACCTTCTTCATATATCTTAAACAGGCTAATCTACCTCTAAAACATAGGTAACTTCAGTTTTTAGTTCTTTCTTTTGCTATTCATCAACTTATCCGTTTTGCTGTACAAACAAGTGAAATTTTCCTTGTTCTTTCCAACGATTTGTATAAGGATTTGGCTCCTGTATTTCATTTGTTTCTGCCTCATTTTTGTACTTAGTTTTTTATTCTAAGAGCGAACTTGAAACCTAATTCCTTTCCCTTGGCATTCATAGATATTTACTAATCTTAAATAAGTCGTTGATTTCTTTTAACTTCACCTATTATTAGTTTACTTTTACTATTTATTAAATTTGTAATTATATCAAATCATCAAAAGGATTCATATGAAGAAGTTCTGGAATAAATATACTCGTTGGATATTACCCCTTTCTGTTCTAGCTGTGTTATTCTTTTTTGTTGGATTTCAAAAAAGTGATACACGTAATTTTCAGCTGACTAAAAACCTGGAAATATTTAATGCCATAGTGAAAGAGCTCGATCTTTTCTATGTAGATACACTCAATGCTGATGAAACGTTAAGGCATGGAATTGATGCCATGTTATACTCTTTAGACCCTTATACTCAATATTTCCCGGAAGAGGATCAGAGTGAGTTAGAACAAATGGTAAAAGGTACTTATGGAGGTATTGGTTCTGTTATCTCTTATGACATTAAACGTGAGGTTTCAATGATTGCAGAGCCTTATGAAAATACGCCTGCTGCAAAAGCCGGATTAAAGGCAGGGGATGTGTTGCTACAAATTGATACTACTCTTTTGAAAGGAAAAACGAATCAAGAGGTTAGTGAGATGCTTAGGGGACAGGTTGGAACCCAATTTAAGCTTAAAGTTGATCGTCCGGGAGAAGAGAAACCTTTGGAGTTTACCATTGTGCGTGAATCTATTCAACTTCCAACGGTTCCTTATTATGGTGTTTTAGAAGATAAAATTGGATATATCAATTTAAGTAGCTTCTCGGGTAAGCCTTCAAAAGAGTTTAAACAATCTTTTTTGGATCTGAAGAAGAAACATAACATTGAGTCTTTGGTGATTGACTTAAGAAGTAATGGAGGTGGTTTGTTAGATGAGGCCATTGAAATTGTCAACTTTTTTGTTCCTCGTGGAAAAACGATTGTAACTACAAAAGGTAAGATTAAACAAGCTTCGTCAACCTATAAAACACTACGTGAACCTTTGGATACAGAGATTCCTATTGTGGTGTTGGTAAATAGCTCAACTGCTTCTTCGGCTGAGATTTTAGCGGGTGCTCTTCAAGACTTGGATAGGGGTGTGGTTATTGGAGCTCGTACATTTGGTAAAGGGTTGGTTCAAGTGCCAAGGAGTCTACCTTATGGTGGGAATTTGAAAATTACAACTTCTAAATATTACATTCCCAGTGGACGTTGTGTACAAGCCATTGATTATTCTATGCGAAATAAAGATGGTAGCGTAGGACGCGTACCCGATAGTTTAGCTACTGTATTCCATACTGAGGCTGGGCGTGAGGTTCGAGATGGAGGGGGAGTTTCTCCTGATATTACTCCACCAATAGAGAAATTGCCTAATATATTATATTATCTGTTGAATGAAAATCAGCTGTTCAATTTTGCTACAGATTTTTGCTTGCGTCACCCCACTATTCCTAGGGTAGATCAGTTTGAACTTGCTGAGGAGGAGTACGACTTATTCAAAAAGCAAGTTCTGGCTTCTGATTTCAAATACGATCAACAAAGTGAGAAAATTTTATCGAACTTGAAAGAAATTGCTGAGTTTGAGGGATATTTAGAGGGAGCTAAGGATGAATTTAAAGCTCTTGAAGACAAGCTTACACACGATTTAGAACGTGACTTAGATTATTCCAAAGAGGATATTAAACGTGTTTTGAGTATTGAGATTGTTAAGCGATACTACTATCAAAAAGGAGGTATCAAACAACAGTTAAAAGATGATACAGACGTTAAGGAAGCTTTAGTTGTATTAAACGATAGAGAAAAATATCAATCTCTTTTATTGCCTGCTAAGAAGGAAAAAGAAGACTAACCTTTGATATATAAATAAACAAAAATAGCCTTTTCAATAACTGAAAAGGCTATTTTTGTTTATTTTAATCCGAATTATTTGTTTCTTGAAAACTTAATGCTTTTATAGACAGGAAAAGTCTATAAATAAGTTTGGAAATAATTTGAAAAATAAGGAATGATAAAAAAAGGCTTAGACCCAAGGGGTGTCGGTCTAGGACTGAACCCCTCTCGGTCTAGGACTGACGGGCCTTCGGTCCTAGACCGATATTGAGCTGGTTTTTAAGCAGTATAAAGCGGGAGTAATTATTTCCAAAAATTATAGAAGTGATGCACCGGACCATGTCCTTTGCCTATTCTATATTCAGCTCCTGCACTTAATGCCTCACTGATGTATTTTTTTGCCTGAATAACGGCATCGTTCAAAGAAAAACCTCTGGCTAAAAATGCAGCCAAAGCAGAAGATAAGGTGCATCCTGTTCCATGTGTATTTGGAGTGTAGAGCCTTTGAGATGACAGCTTTAAGGTTTCTTGCGTTTCATAATTGTAAAACACATCGATTAACTCATTCTGAGTCAAATGTCCAGCCTTTAATAGCACAGAAACGGTATATTCTTTAGCTAGTTTTTTTGCAAAATGAGGGAGATCTTCCTGAGCTTCAATCTTTTCTCCTAATAAAACTTCAGCCTCCGGAATGTTGGGGGTAATCACTCGCACACAAGGCAATAGTTGCTTTTTTAGATTTTCAATGGCATCTTCTTTTAACAGTGTGTCTCCCGATGTGGCAACCATTACAGGATCTAATACGATGTCTCGGAGGGGATAAGAGGCTAAAGTTTCCTGTACTTTTGTAACTAACTCGGCAGAGTGTAACATGCCTATTTTTATGGCATCTACTCCTGTGTCTTCAATTACCGATCGGATTTGATCGGCAACAAACTCAATGGGTATGGGAAGTACACTTTTTACCCCCATGGTGTTTTGATCTACAAGAGCCGTTATGGCCGATGTACCATAACAACCACAAGCTGAAAATGCTTTTAAGTCGGCTTGAACTCCTGCTCCTCCACTGGGATCAGTTCCCGCTATAGTTAGGGCTATTTTATATGTTTTCATTCTTCTTTTTTACTTTTGATTATTTTGTATGATAGTTTTTAACTCTTTGGCAGCTTCCAAAGGGTTGGGTTGAGACATAATAGCTGAAACAACTGCCAGTCCATCAGCTCCTGCTTGAATGATTGAGGCTGCATTGTAACGATCAATTCCTCCAATGCCTACGCTAGGGTGCTTGCTGAAGCGAGTTAATTCTCTGACTCCTTCAAGACCTAATGCTGTTGCTGTATCTGTTTTAGTGGATGTGTCAAATACAGGAGATAAACCGATGTAATCTACATCCCATCCATTGGCTACTTCCAAATCCTTTAGACTTTCAACAGAAAGACCAATAACCTTCTCCTTTCCCAATAGTTTACGAGCAATGGGGTAGGGAATGTCGTGTTGCCCAATATGTAAACCTTCAGCATCAATAGCTAAGGCGATATCTAGCCGATCATTGATAATTAAAGGAATATCATAGGTTGAAAGAAGCTTTTTTAATTTTACAGCCTCTTCAAAAAAAGCCTTTGAACTGCAATCTTTCTCTCTCAGTTGAACCACGGTTACACCCCCTTTGACCGCTTGTTCCACCACTTCTAGCAGGGGCCTGTTTAAGGTTAAGTTACGGTCAGTAACCAAATAAAGACTTAAGTCTAATTGCATTGGAATTATAATATTATACGTTTCTCCAGAGTCTCATCGGTTAAAAGATAGAGCTCATCTAAGAAATTCATTTGTAGGCTTCCGTTTCCTCTGGATTTTTCTGCTGCTATTTCTCCTGCAACTCCCATTACGGCCATTCCATGTAATGCAGCTAAGAAAGGATTGGGGTTGACAGCTGCAAAACAGGCTACGATAGCTGTAGCAGTACACCCCATACCTGTAACACGTTCCATCATTGGGTGTCCATTTTTTACCTCTTCAACTTCAATTCCGTTGGTAATGTAATCAATGTGTCCACTTACAACCACTATAGATCGGGTTTCTTTGGCTAACGCTTTGGCTGCTGAAAGAGCATCGGTAGAACTATCTGTACTATCTACACCTTTTGTTTTTTTCTGAGTACCATGTAGTGCTATAATTTCAGAGGCATTTCCACGTATAATACTGGGTGAGCATTTTTCTATGAGTTGTTTACAGCATATCCCTCTAAAAGGGGTGGCACCAACACCCACAGGGTCTAGTACAATAGGTATATTTTGCTCCTTAGCTACTAATCCCGATTTTTCCATAGATTGCACCACCTTTGAGTCTAAAGTTCCAATATTAAGTACTAAAGCCGATGCAATTTTTGTCATATCGGCCACTTCGTCAATGGAGTGAGCCATGACAGGCGATGCGCCAATGGCTAGTAATCCATTGGCTGTATTGTTCATTACCACCATATTGGTGATGTTATGGATAAGAGGAGATTGTTTGCGTATAGCGTTCAAATCTTGTTTGAGTAAATCAATCTGTATCATCTTTTTTGCATTAAAAAAAGAAAAAAGCCGCTTCAATTTAATGAAACGGCTTTCCCTTTATTTTTACTAAATAGTATATTGTTTCCGTTTCCCTACGATGCCAATTACAACATATCAGGTTCAAGGGTTTAGTCTCAGCTATTTTAAGCACCCCTAACAGCAGTATATCTACAAATGTAGCTAAAAAAGATAATTATAACGAAGTAAGCACTTATTAATTCTGTGGGTTAAAAGTTTATCTTATCCAGGATTTTATGAGTAGCACCCGATTTTTCTTTAACATATTGAGCAGCATGACTACCTGTCTCCTCCAAGAATGCCTTATTAGTTAAAAGCTTGTTTAATAAAGAGGTTAACTCTTCTTCATTCTGAATGCAGAAAGCTGCTTTTTCTTGGAGTAACTCATGCGCTTCAATAAACTTGTCGTACTTGGGTCCAAAAATAACAGGTATTCCATAAACGGCAGCTTCTAAGGTGTTATGAATACCTACACCAAACCCACCACCTATGTGTGCTATGTCTCCGTACTTATAGATGGACGATAATAAACCAAAAGTGTTAATAATCAAACAATCCGCATTGGCTATGTTTTCTTTACCACTTTCAACTCGAGTGTAGATTGCATAAGGTCGCTTTAATTTATCTACAATTTCCACCAGGTGTCTATCGTCTATTTCGTGTGGGGCTAATATTAGTTTTATTTCAGGGTGTTCATTGAAGTATTTTATATATAAATCTTCATCGGGTGGCCACGAACTACCAAGAATTATGGTGGGTGAGCCTTTTACAAACTGTTCAACAATAGGTAGTTGCTTTGAATTTTGACTGATTTCCAATACGCGGTCGAAACGAGTATCGCCTACCACGGTGGTTTTTTGCACTCCAATCTTAGCTAAGAAACGTTTAGATGCTTCGTTTTGCACAAAGAGTTGGTCAAAATTTAAAAGCACCTTGCGATAAGGCTTACCATACCATTTGAAGAATATTTGCTCTTTTCTAAAGGTAGAAGAAACACTGTAAGTCGGGATTCTTCTACGGTGCAACTCATCCAGATAGTTCTTCCAAAATTCATATTTTATGAAGAAAGCCATGCAAGGAGCGGCTAAGTTCAGGAATTTTCTAACGTTTCTGGGTTTGTCAAAAGGCAAATAGCAAACGATATCTGCCCCTTCATAATGTTTCCTTACCTCATATCCCGATGGAGAGAAAAAGGTGAGTAGTATTTTGTATTCAGGGTATAGCTTTTTTATCTCTTCAATCAGAGGACGCCCTTGTTCAAACTCACCTAACGATGCAGCATGAAACCAAATGTACGAACTATCCTTATCACGCATATTGCGTAAAATGTCATAGACCACCCAGTGTCCCTTTTTCATTTTGCGAGGTTTTCGACTAAAAGGTGCAACCAGATGTACAAGTAGGTCGTAAATAAAGATGGCTAAGTTATATAGCATGTCTTTTTATTTAAGAGTGCTAATGGCTCGTTGCATTCGCCCAATAGTTTCTTCTTTTCCAAGAATAGAGGTGATGTCGAACATTTGTGGTCCTTTCCCTTCGCCAACTAAAGTTAAACGAAAGGCATTCATTATTTTACCCACGTGATAATTGTTCTCTTTAATCCAGGCTGTAACCACTTGTTCTTGATTCTCTGTACTGAAGTCGTCTAAACCATTTAATAAATTCATTAATTCCTCCATTTGACTGGCTGAGTCTTCTTTCCAACGTTTCTTTACGGTCTTTTCATCGTAATGAGTAGGTGCGACAAAGAAAAAGTCACATTGTTCCCATAGTTCAGAAACAAAAGAAACCCTATTCTTCATTAAGCCCGCAATGGTAATTACCTTTTCAATGGGAGCACTAATGTTTTTACTTTTTAATACTTTGTTGAATAATTCGCCAATCTCTTTATCCGATTTAAGCTGAATGTATTGGTGGTTAAACCAAACACCTTTTTGATAATCGAATTTTGCTCCTGACTTACTGGTACGATCTAAATCAAACGCTTTAATCAGTTCGTCCATGGAGAATATTTCTTGCTCAGTTCCGGGATTCCATCCTAATAGAGCCAAAAAGTTTATTGTAGCTTCGGGAAAATATCCCGCTTCTCTGTATCCTGAAGAGATCTCTCCACTAACAGGGTCTTTCCATTCCAATGGAAAGACAGGGAAACCCAATCGATCTCCATCCCTTTTACTTAGCTTACCACTACCTTCTGGCTTCAATAAAAGGGGTAAATGTGCAAATACAGGCATGGTATCTTCCCAGCCAAAGGCTCTGTAAAGCAACACATGTAAAGGGGCAGAGGGTAACCACTCTTCACCACGAATAACGTGTGTAATCTCCATTAAATGATCATCAACAATATTTGCTAAATGATAGGTAGGCAGTTGATCTGCCGATTTATATAAAACCTTATCATCCAAAATGGAAGAGTTAATCTTTACCTCTCCACGAATACGGTCGTTAACAATAACATCTTGGTTAGGCTCTATTTTGAAACGAACCACATATTGTTCTCCGTTGGCTATTCGCTGTTCAACTTCTTCAGATGACAGCGTTAAAGAGTTGCTCATCATCCCTCGGGTAGAGGCGTCGTATTGAAAATTATCTATTTCGTTTCGTTTAACACTTAATTCTTCGGGCGTATCAAATGCGATATAGGCTTTATTTGCGTCTAAAAGCACTTGTACATATTCTTTATATATCTCTTTTCTTTCGGACTGCCTGTAAGGACCAAAATCTCCTCCAAAGCTAACGCCTTCATCAAAATTAATACCTAACCATTCAAACGATTCTAATATATATTCCTCAGCACCCGGAACAAAGCGATTGGAGTCTGTGTCTTCAATTCGGAAAATGATTTTTCCGTTATGTTGACGCGCAAACAGATAATTATATAATGCGGTACGAACTCCTCCAATATGTAAAGGGCCTGTTGGACTAGGTGCAAAGCGCACTCTTACTTTTTCTTCAGATACCATCTTTTTTATTAATATTTAGCGAATTAGCTACAAAATTAAAGTTTTTTTTCCACACTGTAGTTTTTTTTCGTACTTTTCGTGAAAATAGATAGGTCTGCCATGGATTATTCAAGGATTAAGAAAAGATATTCATATAAAGAGTTATTATACAAACTGGCATTGTTTGTAGTAACGGTTGGTGTTATTGTTTATTTCTTTCCTCGTGATGAGAAATTTAGTTATCAATTTGATGAAGGGAAGCCTTGGAAATATGGAGAACTTATTGCTTCTTTTGATTTTCCAATTTATAAAAGTGATTCGCAAATTAAAACAGAACAAGATAGTGTACTGAAAACCTTCAGTCCTTATTATTTGAAGAATAAAGAGATTGAAACCAAAACACTCACTAAACTACTTGAGAATTATAAAGCTTATTTGAAAAACGAGTTGCCTTCTTCAAAATATTACCATTACATTGAAAGCCAACTTAAAAAAATATACAAAACAGGTATTATTGCATCAGACGATTTTCTTCGATTAGCGGGAGATAGTGTTTTTTCCATAATGTTGGTTGAAGATATTGTAGCCAGTAAAACTTCTCTTGGTTCGTTGTATACAGTAAAAACAGCCTATGAAGAGATACTCTATGGAGATACTGCCCATTTTGATCCGGAGGTCTTGAAGCGATGTACTTTGAATGAATATATTTTCTCCAATTTGGACTACGAAAAGGAGCAGTCTGAAACTGTAAAGAATGAGCTTCTAGCTGGTATCCCCCTAGCTAAAGGGGTTGTTTTAAGTGGACAAAAAATTGTAGGTCGGGGAGAAATCATCAATGCCTATACTTACAGTGTTTTACAATCGCTCAAGAAAGAGTCTACGAATCGTAGTGGAACTACTGGGATGAAATGGCAACAGTTCATTGGACATATTCTTCTTGTTGGTATTATTATAGCTCTTTTTATGCTCTATTTGGAGCTGTTTAGGGTTGATTTCTATGAAAAGCGTGGAGCTATTCTACTGCTTTTTTCTCTGATGATTTTCTTTTCTGTGTTAACAGGGTTAATGGTGAGGAATAATATAATGAATGTGTATGTCATTCCCTATGCCATGTTACCAATCATTATCCGAGTGTTTTTGGATTCCAGAACTGCCTTTACCTCTTATATTTTAACTCTGTTGATTTGTGCATCCATATTAAAATATCCCTATGAGTTTGTCTTATTGCAAGCTACAGCCGGTTTGGTTGCTATCTTTTCTCTTCGAGAATTATCCCAACGTTCTCAGTTGTTTAAGAGTGCTATCTTAATTCTGGGAACTTATGTATTGGCATATATGGGCTATGAGTTAATTAATGAGGCAGATATCTCTACGTTTAATATGGCTCGTTATAGACATTTCGCTATCAATGGTATTTTCTTGTTATTTACTTATCCTTTGCTCTTTATAATGGAGAAAGCCTTTGGGTTTACGTCAAATGTAACATTAGTTGAATTGTCGAATACAAACAATCCTCTATTAAAACAGTTGTCGGAAACGGCTCCCGGAACCTTTCAGCATTCCATGCAGATGGCTAACTTAGCCTCTGAGGCAGCTCGTTATATTGGGGCCAATAGCCAGTTGGTCAGAACAGGAGCACTTTATCACGATATAGGAAAAATGGTTAACCCTATTTTTTTTACTGAGAATCAACCTCCTGGAGTAGATCCACATAAAAATTTAAGTTATGAAGAAAGTGCTCGTGTAGTCATTAGTCACGTAACAGATGGCTTGAAGCTAGCCGATAAGCATGGTTTACCTCAGTCCATTAAGGACTTTATTGTAACTCATCATGGTAAAGGAAAGACTATGTATTTTTATGTGTCATGGATGAATGAACATCCCGGAGAAGAACCCGATGTAGAGCAATTTACCTATCCCGGTCCTAATCCCTTTACTCGTGAAACAGCCATTTTAATGATGGCTGACTCTGTTGAGGCAGCATCTCGTAGTTTACCTTCTTATACAGAAGAATCGATAAGTGAATTAGTGGAGAAAATTATTAATAAACAGATGGAGAGTGGTTTCTTTGAAGTGTGTCCAATTACTTTTAAGGATATACAAACAGTTAAAGCAGTATTTAAAGAAAAGCTCAAAACTATTTATCATACACGAATTAGTTATCCGGAATTAAAAAAATAATCCTTCTTAAGATTAACAAAAGAAGGATTAAGTTTATTCTATGTCCAAAATGTAGAAAAAGGTTACAGTTGAGCTTTTATGCGTTGAGCGATTTCTGTAAACTCTTCGTTACTTAGTTTTAGTTTTGGATTGGATATAATCATATCCGATTCCTTTTGGATTGGAATCAAATGAATGTGAGCATGAGGAACTTCTAGTCCCATAACGGCTACTCCAATTCGTTGACAAGGAATTGCTTTTTCAATGGCTTGAGCTACTTTTTTCGCAAAAATATGCATCGCGGCTAATTCATTGTCTTCTAAATCGAAAATATAATCTACCTCTTTTTTAGGAACCACTAGAGTGTGTCCTTTTACTAAAGGATTAATATCCAAAAAAGCAAAGAAAGAGTCATCCTCAGCAACTTTATATGAAGGAAGCTCTCCTGCAATGATTTTACTAAATAGAGTACTCATGATATTCTTTGTTTAAATTGAGATGTCAAGAATTTCAAGACTTATTTTTCCTTGTGGCACTTCTATGTCTGCAACATCACCCACTTTTTTTCCAAGTAAACCTTGTGCAATAGGTGTTTTTACAGCAATCTTACCCTCTTTTAAGTTGGCTTCACTCTCAGAAACAATGGTGTAAGTCATTGTCATACCATTCTTTGTGTTCTTGAGTTTCACCTTAGTTAGCATTTGAACAGAATCTGTGTTCAGCTTAGACTCATCAATGATGCGAGCTTCGGCTATCGTTTGTTTGAGTTGGTTTATTTTCATCTCAAGCATTCCTTGAGCTTCTTTTGCTGCGTCATATTCTGCGTTTTCTGAAAGGTCGCCTTTGTCGCGAGCTTCAGCTATTTGTTTTGATATCTCAGGTCTTTGAACTGATTCCAGCTCTTTGAGTTCTTCTAATAATTTGTTATAACCTTCTTCTGACATGTAAGCCATAGTAGTTCCTCCTTATCTGATTTTTTTCTTCATTTAAATAAATAAAAGAATTCCAACATGAGACATGTTGGAATCCCTTTCTTAGAAAAATATTTTACACAAAGATAGGTTAAAATATGGTTACGGACAAACTTAGAGTTCTGTTTTGTAACATACCTAACGCGTTCTTTTGTCTTAATTCATTATAATAACTTCTTAATTTCAGCCGCTAAATCTTTGATATCTTCGCTTCTGAGCTTAAGCTCATTTTGACGATTGATTAAAAAGAAAGAGGGTATTTCCTTTACGCTATAGATGTTAGCAATATTAGAATAAATTCCATTATCATCACGTACACAAACCCAAGGTAAGTTATCAGCAATGGTTTTCCAATAGTGTTCATCAGCATCTAGTGAAACTTGATAGATCTCAAAACCTTTAGCTGAAAATTGCTCGTATAAGTCTCTTAACATGTAGTTATGAGCTGTGGAGTTAGCACTTTGATAAATAGTAAAATCCAGGAGTACTACTTTGCCTTTCAAATCACTTAGTTTATGCTTTTTCCCTTTAATGCTTCTCAAGTTGATGTCAATCAACCCGGATTCTACGATTTTATCTTCAGGAATTTCTAATACTTTCTCCTTTGGTACACGCGTGTTACGCATTCCTTTAATAACAATGTTATATAGATTTTTTGCCCGGTCTGAATGTGGATAGTTATTATTCAAACTAGTGGCTACAGCAGCAAAAACCCGAACATCTTCTTTGCTATTCAGTGGATCAAAAATGAGATAACCATTAACTTTTTGGAAGAGTGCAAAATAGGCTGCTGTTGTATTAGGTAGGGAATAAATGTAGTTAATCTTTACAGTGTCTTTATACTCTTTCAGTAGCTTGTTTATGGAATCTTCTAGAATATCATGAGTGATGACAAAGTTTTTAGCTTGTGTCATTAGTTTACTAATATTCGACTGTAGTTCTCCTTGTAGCAGTGATAACTCTTTTATTTTTCTGGCATTCACAGAACCCTCAATTTCATATTTATCAGCGAAACCATTAAGAGAAGCAGTTACTTGCAGTGTTTCAGTAGAGTCTATAGCAAAGTTAATGACTTTGTTTTTAATCCTAAGTCTATAGAATTCAGGGGCATCAGGTCTTGTTAGCCTAAAACTAAAATGTCCATCCTCTTTTAGTTTAATGGAATCTTTAGCCAAATCACCTTCTAGTCCGGCTATCTCTAAAAATAAAGTTTCTTTCCCCCCATCTGTAATAGTTCCTTTTACAGTGAAGGTTTCTTCTTTTTTACAAGAAACAACCAATAGAAGAATCGAGATGAAGAAAATAAAATTATAGTTTTTCATATATTCTGTATTATTCTAATGCAAATATAGTTTTTTTTAGGAATCGCTAAAATTTACAGTCCAATAAAAGTTTATTCTTTAATGGAGTGTTGAAGTTGTTCGATGCTTTGATTCAATTGTGGATGAATAAAATCAGAAGCTATTTCCATTAACGGTATTAAAACAAATAAGCGCTGTTGGATATAAGGGTGGGGAATAGTAAGTTTTTGAGAGTTAATAATCAAATCATCATAAAAAAGAATATCCAAGTCAATGATACGATCCTCGTACTCTTCTTTTGTATGAACTCTGCCCATTTCAATCTCTATTTCTTGAAGTTGTCGTAATACCTCGTTGGGAGATAATAATGTGTGGCAAAGAATAGCTGCATTGAGGAATAGATTTTCGGATTCATATCCCCAGGAAGCAGTAGAAATAAAAGCGGATCGGGCAATAATTGTCCCTATCCGCTCTTCTATGAATTGAATGGCTTGATTTAAGTTCTTCTCCCTATCTCCAAGATTAGAACCTAATCCCACATACAGCTTATGCATTTTTATTTGTCTAAAATAAGCATTGCATCACCATAGGTGCCAAAGCGATAATTTTCTTTAATGGCTACTTCGTATGCGTGCATGGTAAATTCATATCCTCCAAATGCAGCGGATACCATTAATAATGTAGATAGTGGCATGTGGAAGTTTGAAACCATACTATTAGCCACATGAAAATCGTAAGGAGGGAATATGAAGCGGTTAGTCCATCCTTTAAAGTCTTTAACATGACCATCGGTGCTTACTGTACTTTCTAATGTACGCATTACAGTTGTTCCCACTGCACAAACATTTTTTCGTCTGTCGATGGCTCTGTTGATGATTTCTGCAGACTCTTCTGTAACCTCAATGCGTTCAGAATCCATTTTGTGTTTGGTTAAATCCTCAACGTCAATTTCTCTAAAGTTACCTAGTCCTGCATGAAGTGTAATGAAAGAACTTTCAATACCTTTTATTTCCATGCGTTTCATTAGCTCACGACTGAAATGCAATCCGGCAGTAGGTGCAGTAACTGCCCCTTCTCTTTCTGCAAAGATCGTTTGGAAGCGTTCAGCATCTTCAGGTTCAACCTCACGATCAACAATGTGACGAGGAAGTGGTGTTTCGCCTAAAGCTTCAAGAGCAGCCTTGAATTCTTCGTGTGGACCATCATACAAGAAACGCAATGTACGTCCTCTGGATGTGGTATTATCAATAACCTCAGCTACTAAAGAGCCATCTTCACCAAAGAATAATTTGTTTCCAATTCTAATTTTGCGGGCAGGGTCAACCAATACATCCCACAATTTTTGCTCTTTGTTCAGTTCGCGGAGCAAGAAGACTTCAATTTTAGCTCCTGTTTTTTCTTTGTATCCATAAAGGCGAGCAGGAAAAACTTTAGTGTCGTTAAACACAAAGACATCCTGATCATCAAAATAGTTCAAAATATCCTTGAACTGTTTGTGTTCTATTGTTTCATCTTTTTTATGAAGTACCATTAAGCGTGAATCATCTCTAAACATAGTAGGATGAAGAGCTATTTTCTCTTTCGGCAAATCAAATTTAAATTGTGATAATTTCATATGACCTGTTTTATGTATTGTTATTTTCTATCTGATAATTGTCTAACCATTCTAAAAACTCATCGGGAGTCTTACAATGTTCTAATGCAATAGAGCCTATTTTTGTTCGCTCCAAAGCGATAAGATGTGCACCACTATTTAATGCCACCCCTATGTCTCTTGCAAGGGCTCTTATGTATGTTCCTTTGCTACAAACTACCCTGATTTTTATCTCCGGTAGGTTGTAATCTAAAAGTTCAATTTCATCTATTACTAGTATTTTGGGCTTTAACTTAACTTCTTCCCCTTTTCTAGCCAGTTCGTATGCTCTTTTTCCTTCAACTTTACAAGCTGAGAAAGCAGGAGGTGTTTGTTCAATTTCACCAATAAACTGTGTAGCTAAAACCTCTAAAACTAAATCTTTTGTTATGTGTTCGTAAGGATAATGCTTATCTATTTCAGTTTCCAAATCATAGGATGGGGTTGTAGCGCCCAGTTTTAATGTTGCCACATACTCTTTGGTTTGGTACTGGAACTCCTCAATGCGCTTTGTTGCTTTCCCTGTACACACAATAAGTACACCTGTGGCTAGAGGATCGAGTGTTCCGGCATGTCCCACTTTTAGTTTTTTCCTTTCTAGTTTGCGGCAGAGGCGATTACGAATCAGTGCAACTAATTTGAAAGAGGTCCAATTAAGGGGCTTATTGAAATATAAAACTTCTCCTTTTATAAAATCCATTTGCTATTTTATTGTATAATAGAGTAAATAATGGTGGCAGTGCCGGCTATGGCACAGTAAATAGCAAAATAGATTAGTTTCCCTTTTTTGACTATGTTTATCATCCATTTACAAGCAAAGCAACCGGATATGAATGCAGCTAAAAATCCAATCATTAATGAAAAGGTAGGTATACCCGATTGTTCGACCGAGAAACCACCTTTTAATAACTCAAGGAAAGATTCGCCCATGATGGGTACAAGAACCATTAAAAAGGAGAATTGTGCTAAAGTCTCTTTCTTATTTCCTAAAAGTAATCCTGTAGCAATGGTGCTACCAGAACGAGATAAACCCGGTAAAACGGCACATGCCTGTGCAATACCAATGATGAAGGCATCTTTAATGGAAATCTTTTCTTTTTGTCTCGGTTTGGCAAAGTATGAAAAAGCAAGGAGGGTAGCGGTAAGTAGCAGCATACACCCTACAATTAACAATCCCTCTCCAAAAATAGCCGCAACTTCATCTTTGAAAAATAATCCAACAATGGCAACCGGTATCATTGAAATAATGATGTTTAGTGTATATTGGGTTTCCGGATTCCATTTAAACTTAAACAATCCTTTAATAATCCATTCTATCTCTTTCCAAAGTATCACAATGGTGCTTAGTACTGTAGCTGCGTGCACAGCAATGGCAAAAGTCAAGTTCTCTTCTCCGTCTAACCCAAAAAGAGCAGAACCTATGGCTAAGTGTCCACTACTACTAACAGGTAAATACTCAGTAAGTCCCTGGATTAATCCAAGAACCAAAGCTTCAATCCAACTCATTCTTTATTTTTCTTTTGTTCTAGATTTATGTAAAATGCCATATATAATAAATATATAACCTAAAAAGCAGATTGCCGGAGCCACTTTTATGCGGCGAACACTGAAGATATCAGGTTCGAATTGTGCTTCTGTAGATACAGGGCCGGACATGAGAAAGAAACCTATAATAACTGCTAGCATACCTGCCGCAATTAAAATGAAGTTCATTTTGCTAAATGCAAATATTTTTTTGTCATTCATAAAATCTATTGTTATAAAACTATGATTGTTAATACAGTTGAGATTCTTTCATTCTTAAATATCTATTGATAGATAAGAGCGAGCTGATGAACGTAATAAAGATTCCAAAAATCAATACAGCTCCAGCCACGACAAGTAATATCTCAGGGGTAAAAATCACTACAAGCTCCGGGTTGTATTGCACTAGAAAATAACTAACCCCCAAAAATATAAGGTTAGCCAATATAGCTGCCACAACACCACTCCATACGTTTTTACGAACAAATGGTCGGCGGATGAAACTCCATTTTGCGCCTACAAGCTTCATGGTATGTATAATGAAACGTTGTGAGTAAATGCCTAACCGAATGGTGTTATTTATCAATGCAAAAGAGATGAAAGCTAGTATTAGAGATAATATCAACAATACGAAAGTTATATTCCGAATGTTTTCATTAACCGCATTCAATAGGTCTTTTTGGTAAATAACCTCAGTAACGTATTTATTCTTCTCTAGCTCTTTTTCTATTTTGATCAAGCTGTCAGATATTGCATAGTCTGCATTGAGCTTTAACTCTATAGAAGCAGAAAAAGGATTGTAACCTAGGAAATCTTTAGGGTCAGTTCCCAGAGCTTCGGTCTGTTCCTCTAAAGCCTGTTCTTTCGAGATGTATTCAGCCTCTTTTACGAAATCTTTTTTAATCAAGTTCTTATGAAATTCTTTAACTTCTTCGGGTTTCATCGGGTCAGTTAAAATAAGACTGAAATTTATATTCTCTCGTACGTAGGTAGAGAGATTATTTGCAGTTAACACAAGGAAAACCACCATACCCAAAAGTATCAAAACAAGCATTGTACTAATGCTTGAAGTGATAAACTGCATATCTAATTTTACTCTTTTCTTTCTTTTTTTCTTACTCATTTAGTGTTTCTTTCTAAAAACATAAATCATTGAGCTACTTCTTTCTTTCTTTGCCAAGGAGCGAAGAAAACCTTTAAGTCCTACATAAAAGCCTCTCAATAAAGGGCAAAAGTGTTTTTGGTTTTTCTCGCTTAAAATACTCACATAAAAACCATCAAAATGCATGGGGTAATGTGCGGCTAAAACAAAACCGTGTTTTGTACCCCAACGTTGCATAGTAGTTGGACTGAAATGCCAAAGATGTCTTGGAACATCATAAGCCGCCCATTTCTCCTTGTAATGGTCTGCATCGAACGAGGTTGGATTAGGTACTGCTAAGATGAGTAATCCCTGCTCAATTAGCAATTCATTGAATTTCTTAAAGAAACCATTAATGTCTTGCAGGTGCTCCATGACGTGCCACAGTGTGATGACATCAATAGAGTTAGGAGCTAATAAATGGATAGCCTTTTCCTCTTTTAAGTGTATTCCTAAACGAGCCCGTGCAACCGTTCTTGCTTTTTTGCTTTTCTCAAAAGCCTCTATTTCCCATTGTTTTTTTTGCATTTTATGGGCAAAATGTCCTGTCCCAGCTCCAAAGTCTAGTAAAACACCTTGTTTCTGTGGGTACTCTCGTTTAATTAACTTTGCTTTTTGTTTCAAAGTAATGGATCGTACCCAGTGGTAAAAAAGAGCAACTAGACCCTTTCGGGTGTTGGAGTGAGAGATGTAGTCTTTTGACTCATAGTAAGAATCAATAAACTTTTCTGAAGGGAAATTTTGTGTAAAAGTAAATGAACACTCATCGCACGCATATAACTCAAATTTTTCTTGAGAAACAGTATAGTCAATACAAGTATGGACAAGACTAAACTTTTGTGCACCACAAAGGGGACAAGAAGTAATAGTTATGTATTGAATGCTTTGGTCTTTGCTCACTTTTATTGATGTATTCTCCCTATCAAAATAAAATAGGGTATAAAACCCCTAAATTTTATGCAAAATAACAAATAAAATATGGGCTTTGGTCTATACTTTAAACACTTTTAATACAAACTTGCTTAAAAAGAGACTTTTAATAGATATTTTATTCATATAAAATACGATTATTCAGATTCTTTATTATGTTTGTAGTATGTAAAATTAATAGGATTAAAAGAAACATGGAAAATAAAAAGAAACTAACAAGATCTCAATCAAATAAAATGCTGGCAGGTGTTTGTGGAGGACTAGCTGAATATTTTGGGTTGGATGCCTCTTTAATTCGAATCATATATGTACTAGGAACTATCTTTACTGCTTTTGCTGGCGTTTTGGTATATATTGTACTCTGGATTGTGATGCCCGTTGGTGGTCACGAATTGGAGTAGGTAATGGTTTATAGGTGTGCCTATTAGCTATATATTGGGTGCATTCTTATTTTGATAA
>CAZGUI010000046.1:0-16362 GCA_964528875.1 uncultured Bacteroides sp.
CTTTTTTCTTCTTTGCAAGGGAATTGCTACTAAAATAGTAGCAATTAGTTTTGCTATTAAACATCTCATCTGTAATAGCAATAAAAGCTTTACTCAAATTAATATCTTATGATATAATCGCACTAAAAGACCCGCATAGGTAACTAAAATGCGGGTTCTTAGGTGCAAGATGAACAAAACAAATCTTTACAAGAATTTTGAAAAAAACGGTGGTATTTTAAGAACCTATCAACTTAATGAATTAGGGTTTTATAGTAGACAGATAAATAAATTACTAGAAAATGGCCATATTACAAGGGTAAAAAGGGGAGTTTATGAGCTTACAGACAATATATATCCAGAAGAAGTTACAATAGCTAGACTATTTCCTAATGCAGTAATTTTTCTGGAATCTGCTTTGATGATATATGGATACACAGATAGGATACCCTTATCATGGCAAATAGCTGTAGACAGAAATAGTGAAAAAGGACAGTATAAAATAGATTATCCATTAATAGATGTATTTTATATGGAACCAAGACTTTTAAATGTAGGAGTAGATATAAATCAAATAGAAAATGTGGATGTTAAAATATTCAATAGGGATCGGACTATATGTGATGTTTTGAGATATGAAAATAAAATAGAAAGAGAAGTATTTTCTAACGCTGTTCAAAGATATGTAAAGGATCCCAAAAAAAATATCGAAAACCTCCTAGAATATTCTAAAATATTAAATTTAAAAAACAAGGTCCAAACATATATAGGGGTGTGGTTGTGATGAAAAATATGTCAGAATCAATATTAGCCAGACTTAAATTGTGCTAAACAGTCGACAGACAATGTTTGCTGTTTTTAATCTAAACAAAAAAGAAAGGGCCTGAATGAATAATTGCTATTCATCCAGGCCCTTGGATTTAAAGGACTATTGCTCTAAATGAGCGCATCTAATCCAGCCTTGACCTTTTCAGGTAGGGAAGGTAGATGGGTAATTCTTACTCCAGTAGCATTGTAAATTGCGTTAATGATAGAAGCGTGAGGAGCAGATAGAGGCATCTCTCCAGCTCCAGAAGCACCGTAGAAGCTCAGAGGTCTTTCGGTTTCCTGATAGATTATTTCCATATTATCAGGAACATCCTTGACCTGAGGAATTCCGCATCTGGTTAATGTAGTATGGCGCTGAATATCTTCATAGTCTTCGCTCAAGGCTAAACCTAGACCTTGGGCTAGTCCACCGTAGATTTGTCCATCTACAACCAGTTTATTCATGACGGTTCCAACATCAGATACGATAGTAAATTTCTCCACGATGACCTTGCCGGTTTCAAGATTTACTTCAACCTCAGTCATTAGGAAACCATACATGTAGGCTGGGAAAGGGTCACCCTGTCCAGTATCTACATCACAGGCTACCTTTGGAGCGGTCCACTTGCCATCATATTTAAGTGGTAGGCCAGCTTCTACCATCTCTGAGTAGGTTCTGTAACTTCCATCTTCTTTCTTCATGGCAAAAATTAAATTGTCACAAGCATCTCCAATGGCATTACCGGACATAACAGTGGAGCGGCTTCCTCCAGCAGGCCCTGTATTAGGTGTGAGGTTCATATCATTCATAACCAGCTTGATGTCAGTTGGTGCTAAACCCAGTACCCTTAGTTTCTCATGGCTATGAGCTAGCATTCCCATATCAGCTCCCTGACCATGATCTTCCCAGGATGCTCCTACAGTTACGCCATCTGCTGTTAGTTCAGCCCAAGCCTCTGATGAATCTGCTCCATCAAGACCAGAACCGTAGAGGAGTAGGGTAAGTCCCACACCATATTTTTTGCCATCATTTTGGGCATTCTTCTTAGCTACATCTTCTTTGGCTCTTTCATAATGTGGCCTCATCTTATCAATCATATCTGGTATACAGATTACATCGGGTGCACATCCTGAAGGAGTGGTATCACCCTCTCGATAGGCGTTTATATATCTAAACTCAAGGGGATCCATTCCCATCTTCTCTGCCATCATATCTGCAAGTACTTCAGAGGCAAAGAGTGATTGTGGAGATCCATAACCTCTAAAGGCAGCTCCCCAAGCATGATTGGTGGCCACGGTTCTTCCTTGACCCCTGATATTTGGAATATGGTAGCCAGCTCCAATAAACTGGGCTCCTCTCATTGTTAGAAGGTCGCCAAACTCTGAATAGGGACCGTGGTCCACTGTCCAGTCAGACTTCATAGCAAGAAGCTTTCCATCCTCATCGGCTGCAAACTTAAGATTGATAAAGAAGGGAGAGCGCTTACCAGTGTAGGTGATTTGCTGATACGTAGTAAACTCTAGGAAGACTGGAAGATCAGTTGCCATAGCGGCAACTCCCAGTAGGGCCTCTATAGTAGGTGAGAATTTATAACCAAAAGTTCCACCTGCATTGGTTTGGATAATAGCAATGTTGTCTAGAGGCATGCCAATTCCTTCTGCAATCATAGCAGCATGGAAGTGGAGGGCAACGCTCTTAGAGTGAATATTAAGCTTTCCATCCTCGCCAAAATAAGCAAAACCTACATCAGGCTCTATTGGAAGGTGAGGCTGACGGCCTACGTAAAAGTCTTCTTCTACGACATATTTAGCTGAATCAAAAATGGGATCGACTTCTTCACCCTTAACCATATTGGTGACAAAGTATACATTAGGTGTTCCTGGATGAATCTCGAGTGCGTCCTCGGCCATGGCTGCAGGAGCAGACATATAGGCAGGCAACTCTTCTATTTCATACTTAACCTTTTCAACTGCGGCCTGAGCTCTTTCAGGAGTATCAGCAAGAACCATGGCTATAGCATCACCAAACTGGAAGATTTTTTCATCACAGAGGATAGGCCTATCAAGACCATCTCCTAGATTGGATGGGAAAGCAAGACCGTTAATCCTGTTGTTACCCTTGACGTCTTTATAAGTAAGAACCTTAAAGACTCCAGGCATGGTTTCAGCTTCTGAGGTATCTATTGAAAGCAGGTTTGCATGAGACACCTTGGCTTGAACTAATTTTATGTGTAGGGTTTCTGGAGGCAATTTTCGTCCTAAATCTGCACCAAAGTCCCATTTTCCAGTAACCTTATCTCTGGCAGAAGGTCTGATGTATTCAGTACCAACAATACTTTCTCCAGGCTTGACTTCTTTCCAAAGGTCCTTCTCGTCTACTTCGCCTCTAAGAATTTGTGCTGCTAACATCACGGCATCAATCAATGGTATGTAGCCTGTACAGCGGCAAACGTTTCTTGTTTTTTGGAACCAGTCTCTTACTTCTTCTCTGGTTGGGTTAAGATTTTGGTCCAGTAATGCCTTGGCTGAGATAATAAAACCGGGAGAACAAAAACCACACTGGGCTGCTCCATGGACCATCCAAGCTAATTGTAATGGATGTAGATTATCGTGGTCGCTCAATCCTTCAATGGTAACAATCTTGGAATAGTCTTTGATGTTTTTCATTCTGGTGATACAAGATCTTACGACCTTGCCATCAAGAAGAACATTACAAGCTCCACATTCTCCAATTCCACAACCGACCTTGGTACCCGTAAGCAAAAGCTGATTTCTTAAAACTTCTGACAGCTTCGCATCGGGTGAGGTTATAATAGTTTGCATAACCCCGTTGATTTCTAGATTCCTTTTGAACATACTAAACCCCCTTTCGTTTTGCATATTCTTTATTATATTTTTGATGGCGGAAATTATGGCTGATATCACGGATGATATACGGCTGATACGGCTGATATATGTTTGATATATGGCTGATACGGCTGATATTGCGGTGGATATTGCTGATATTACGGTTGATATTTAACTGATTTTTGGGTTGAAATTATGGATAAAATTATTAATGATATAAAATAATTAGCTACTTCGAAATAATATACAGATATTTGATAATAGTATAACATATTTTTGTTTCTTTATTATATTTTTTAATAAAAATATGATTTAAAACAGCACTATATCAATAAGAATGGAGTATGCCGAATTGCGCATCACTAGATACTCAATTGGCGTTCACTTCAGACAATCGGCTTATAATTTTTAGCAGATATATGAGAAGAATTCGTCACAAAAAGAACCATGTCATTTTGACGTTTATAAGATTTTGGTTTCTACTCTATAAACACTGATTATGCTATAATTAATATACATCTGTGATAGATATAGCCCGTGAATTACAAAGTGGATTAAACAACTTAGATTTTCTAGTATCCTCCTAAAGATTAATCTTATTTTTATTGCTAAAAGTGAAAGAAGAGAAGATAAAAAAGATCTTGCAGAAGGATGACATTGTTAGAGCTATCCCAAGGGATGGAGAAGCAAAACTAGAATTTCTAAAAAATGGTAGAAGACCCTCTAAATAAGTTAATAGCTTAGTAAAATAATCTAGGGCCTGATCTTTCTATTCTAAGCCCTTAAATCTACATAAGGAAAGTGCTATGTTTTTAGAAAATCTTCTTAAAAAAAGAGAAATCTGTATTAACGATAATCCCCCAGCTTGTGAGGCTTCATGCCCTCTTCATCTTGATGTCAAAGGAATAATGAAAGAGGTTCAGAAAGGTAATTTTGAGGAAGCCTTTCTAATCATGGAAAAGAAAATGCCCCTAGCAAGACTGGTAGCTAGAGTCTGCGATCATCCCTGTGAGGCTTCCTGTGTTAGAAAAAACTTAGGGGGTTCTTTATCAATCAGTGAGATTGAAAGGGCCTTGGTGGACTATGGATCGAAGGATAGGAAAAAAGGCCTGAGAATTCCCGGAGCCAGAAAAAAGGTTGCCGTGGTTGGTGGAGGTATCAGCGGTCTTAGCTGTGCCATCCTGCTTAATAAAAAAGCCTATGACATAACCATTTATGAAAAAAGTGATAGGCTGGGTGGCGGCTTCTGGGATTATTTAGATAAAGGACTTAGCCAAACTGTTTTAGAAGAGGAACTCGAGGAAGTTAAAAAGTCTGGAATTAATGTCAGACTTAATAGCCTTATAGATCGCACTGGCCTAGAGGAATTATCAACAATCTATGAGGCGGTTTACCTTGGTACTGGCAACTGGGAAGAAGAGCTTGATTTTGATGAAAAAACCCTGGCAACCAAGATGAACGGTGTGTTTCTAGGGGGCAATTTGAGCCTTAAAGAAGACTCTTTGATAATGGCTGTAGCCCGAGCTAGGTCCGCTTCAATTTCCATGGATAGATATATGCAAGGGGCCTCGCTTAGTGCTCAGAGGGACAATGAGGAACCCTATGAAACGAAACTTATAGCAGACACTTCAGCGGCAGGAGAAGAAGAAACTGTCAAACCTGCAGGATTTGCCTACACCAAAGAAGAGGCCATTCAAGAAGCGTCAAGATGCCTGCTATGTGAATGTGGCCTTTGCTACAAAGCCTGTAGCCACCTCAGATATGAAGATAAAATGCCCAGGGATTATATAAGAAGTATCCACCACAATGAGAGGGTTATCCTAGGAGATAGGTATGCCAACAAGCCAATTAATTCCTGTATGGCCTGTGGCCTTTGCCTGGCTGTTTGCCCTACAGGTCTCGATATGGGAGAAATTATCCTAGATACTAGAAAAAGCATGGTTAAAAGGGAGAAAATGCCCCCTTCAGCCCATGATTTTGCTTTAAAGGATATGGAGTTTAATCAAAGTGAATACTTTGGCCTACTCAAGCATCAACCAGGGATGGAAGAGTCGGCCTATCTATTCTTTCCTGGATGTCAGCTTTCTAGCTCCTATCCCCAGTATGTTGATAAGAGCTATGACTATCTCAAGGAAAAACTGGAAGGTGGAGTTGGCCTTTACTTAAATTGCTGTGGAGCGCCAGCTGAATGGGCAGGCAGGGAGGAACTTTTTAAGGCCTCCATTGAGAAGCTGAAATCAGATCTCGATAGTCTGGGAAATCCTAAACTAATTCTGGCCTGTTCTACCTGTTATTACATTTTTAAAAAATACCTGCCTGACGTGGAGTTGATCAGCCTTTGGGAGATATTTGATGAAAAGGGCCTGCCAGAGGTAGAAACGAGAAGAAAGCCTAGTTCTTTAGTTATCCATGACTCTTGTACTGCCAGAGATTTTGCTGGTATTTATGACAGTGTTAGAAGGATTGCAGAGAATTTAGGTTATGAACTAACTGAACCAAGATACTCGAAAAAAGAGACCAAGTGCTGTGGCTATGGAGGGCTTAGTTACTTTGCTAATAGGGATTATAGTCAATTTGCCACAGAGGAAAGAATAGCAGAGCATGAGGAGGACTATCTGGCCTACTGTGCCATGTGCAGGGATTTATTTGTATCGGGAGGCAAGCGGACCTACCATATCCTGGATCTGATTTTTGGCAAGGATGAAGAGGATCTGGCAAGTAAAAAGGGTCCCAGCCTTTCTGAGAGGCGAGATAATAGGTTGAGATTTAAAATTTTCATGCTGGACAAACATTGGGGTGAAGACTTGAAATTAAGTGAAGAATATGGCGATATTGAGCTCATCGTCGATGATAGGATTAAGGAGCTTATGGAGGATAGGCTGATACTGGCTGCCGATATTAAAAAGGTTATAGGTCAGGGTCAAGCTCAGAAGGATTATTTTTATAATCCAGACAGCCAGCAGTACCTGGCCTTTAGAAGGATCGTAAATGTCACCTATTGGGTGGAATATGTAAAAGAGAATGCTGGCTACAGAATTATAAATATCTATAGTCACAGGATGGATGTAAAAGGGGACTAGCATGAAAACTGATAATAAAGAAACTGGCTGGATCTGCGGTAAGTGCAATGAGCCGGTAGAAATGGGTCCCATTAAAGCCATGTACCTTTCAGGTGTCTTTGATGTTGAGCTGCTTAAGTGCCCCAAGTGTAAAAATGTCTTGGTTCCCGAGGATTTGGCCCTTGGTCAGATGCTGGAAGTGGAAAAGGAACTGGAAGATAAATGAAATGTGTACCTGTCTATGAAGGTTCTATCATTCGTAAGGTCACAGGTTCTAGCCTCAGACCAGGTGGCTTTCTATTAACAGATAGGGCCATGGAGCGACTAAGTCCCCATGCGGGTTTAAAGGGCCTTGATATAGGCTGTGGCCTAGGGGCCACAATTAACCATGTTAAGGAAAAATGGAATCTAGACATGGAGGGGGTTGATCAGTCAAGGACCCTCCTTGCCCAGGCCAGACAGACTTTTGATTTGAATCTTTTAGAGGCCAGGGCTGATCAGCTTCCCTTTGCTGATGAGAACTTTGATTTTGCACTAATGGAGTGTAGCCTTTCTCTCATGGAAGATAGCAGAGCTGTCCTTAGTGAGGCGACTCGGGTTCTAAAGCCAGGAGCCCAGCTTTTTATATCTGATGTTTACGCAAAAAATCCACAGCATCTGGAGGACTTTGAAGAAATCAATATTAAGACCTGTTTAAGAGGTCTTTTTGACCTAGAGGTACTAAAAGCTGATTTGGAGGCAGCGGGATTAGAGATCATTGAACTAAAGGACTTTAGCCATCTTCTAAGGCAGCTCATGGTTGATATTGTATTTACTTATGGATCGATGAATAGTTTTTGGGGCAGGACAGGCTGTAATGATGCTCAAGGATTTAAGGAAAAAATAAAAAAATGTAGGCCTGGATATTTTCAAATTTGGGCTAGAAAGGGGGAGGGCCATGTCGAATGATGCTTTTTTAATGTTCAAGCTGGCCAAAGAGGGTTTTTGCTGTAGTCAGATTATGGTTCTTATGGACTTAAGAGAGAAAAATATAGATAATCCAGAACTTATGAAGGCCCTATCAGGCCTTTGTGGTGGAATGGGAGCTAGTGGAAATACCTGTGGAGTTTTAAGTGGCGGGGCCTGCCTTTTAGGACTTTATGGCGGTAAGGGCAAGCCTGAGGAAGAGAAGAACCCTAGATTAAATGAGGCTATTAAAGAGTACATAGACTGGTTTAAAGAAAGTCAAGGTAATCTTGAATGCAGGGAGATTTTAGGGCAGGAAACCTTTGAGGCCATGCAGCAGGGGGTCTACCCAGTGAATTGTGCCAATATTATGTCAGCTGCTTATAGAAAATTAAAAGAAATTATTGATAAGTATGGTTTTAGATAAGGAGATCAAATGGCTGACAATAGATTATTAACTGAGTCCCTTTGTCCTGTCTGCTTAAAGAGAATAGAGGCGAAAAAAGTTAGAGAGGGTGACCAGGTTTTCATGGTTAAGACCTGTCCCGAGCATGGTGATTTTAAAACCATTATCTGGCGAGATGATCCAAATTATGGAAGTTGGCGGAGATCCAAAACTCCGGCCTTTCCAGCCAAGGCTTTTACTCAGGTGGACAAGGGATGCCCTTTTGATTGTGGCCTTTGTCCCCGTCATAGACAACATACCTGTACAGCACTCATTGAGGTTACAGAGCGTTGTAATCTGGATTGTAGCTTTTGCTTTGCCGATGCGGGAGGAAACTATGGGCCAGATATGGAGACCATCGGTTTTTATTATGACCGGATTATGGAATCTAGTCAGGGCTGCAATATCCAAATTTCTGGCGGTGAGCCCACCATGAGGGAGGATCTGCCTCGGATTATTAGACTGGGTCATAAAAAGGGTTTTCGATTTATTCAGCTCAATACCAATGGACTTAAGCTTGCCGATTATGATTATGTACTAAAACTTAAAGAAGCTGGGCTGAACTCCGTCTTTTTACAATTTGATGGTCTCGATGATGGAATCTATGAAAAATTAAGGGGAGCTAGGATTCTTGAAAAAAAGCTTAAGGCTATAAATAATCTTTGCAAGGCTGGTATCGGTACTATTCTGGTGGTAACAGTGGTGCCTGGGATTAATGATCACTGCCTTTATGATATAGTCAAATTTGGATCTGAAAATATTCCTGGCGTTAGAGGGGTTCATTTTCAGCCTGTCAGCTATTTTGGTAGGATTCCAAAAATTCCCACAGATGAAGATAGGATAACGTTACCTGAAGTGATGAGTAAGCTCTCAGATCAAAGTGATGGGACGATAGATATTAAAGATTTTAAAGCACCGTGTTGCGAGAATTCATATTGCTCCTTTAATGGAAGCTTTATTGTTCGTGATGACAAACTTGTGGCTATTGGAAACAACAGAAAGAGACCTTCTGAAAAGAGTCTGGAGAAGATTCAAGATGGGGCAGAGGGATCGGCCAAGGCCAAGTCCTTTGTTGAGAAAAATTGGGCCATTCGAGAGCAAAGACAAGATAATGACAAGTATGCCTCTTTTACTAAGTTACTAAATAGGATAGAACACAATCGCTTTGCCATATCTGCCATGGGCTTTATGGATGCCTGGGATTTTGATATGGAGAGAATCAGGGGCTGCTGTATCCATGTTGTTTCCAAGGAAGGTAATATGATTCCTTTTTGTGCCTACAATGTGACCAATATAGAAGGCAAGAGCCTTTATAGATAGCCTATGGGAGTTTGAAGTGCTTAGTTTTTATGAGAAATG
The DNA here is from genome assembly GCA_964528875.1 of uncultured Bacteroides sp. GTDB lineage: Bacteria > Bacteroidota > Bacteroidia > Bacteroidales > Bacteroidaceae > Bacteroides_E. Next base: position 9,442 of record CAZGUI010000046.1, read on the forward strand.
GATTAGGGGGCTGGTGCTGGAAGGTGACCAGCCTTTTAATAGGGATGCCATAGAGGCCTATCAGCTGAAGCAATTAAAAAAGACGCTTTTTTATGTTAAGGATAAAAGCAAATTTTATGCGAATCAGCTTAGGAATCTTGATGTAGAAAGCATTCAAAACTTAGATGATTTTTCAGCCCAAGTGCCTTTTACCTATCCTGAAGATTTAGCTAGAGAATCTTGGAGTTTTCTCTGTCTAGCCCAACATGAGATAGCTAGAATTATAACCATCAGAACTTCGGGTACGAAGGAAGAGAAAAGAATTTTCTTTACAAAGCAAGACCTTGAGAGGACGATAGATTTTTTTCATCATAGGATGGCTTATCTGATTAGACCTGGTCAAAAGGTCTTGGTTTTGATGCCTGGAAATTACTATGGTAGTATCGGCGATCTCCTTAAAAAAGGTCTTGCTAGGCTGGGCTGTGATACTTTGATTATGGGGGCTGGAAAAAATAGTTTAAGTGTTTTAAATACCATAAAGAGAGAGGCTATTGATAGCGTGGTTGGCCTTCCTCAGGAACTTTATCAACTGGCTAGAATTAAAAATAATTTAGCAGAGATGAATGATTTAAAACTAGAGACTATCCTACTAAGTGCAGATTATGTGCCGAGTTCTGTTAAGGAAGTTTTGGAGAAGGCTTTTTGTTGTAAGGTCTTTAATCACTATGGTATGTCTGAGATGGGATATGGCGGGGCTGTGGATTGTGGCTGCCTAGATGCCTATCATCTAAGAGAAGCCGACCTCTATTTTGAAATTATTGACCCTATTAGTGGTCAAGTTCTTCCTCCAGGGCAGGAAGGTGAAGTTGTTTTTTCAACTCTTAACAGAGAGGCTATGCCCCTCATCCGTTATAGAACTGGCGATAGAGCTAGTTTTATTAAAGGGGGCTGCCCGTGTAGTAAGCTGCTTAAGAAGATGTCCCATGTAAAGGGTAGGTACCAGAATCTTTTGTATATAGATAATCAGCCTTTATCTATGGCTCTTTTAGATGAACTCCTCTTTAGAATGGATAATCTTCTAGATTACAGGGCTAGTCTTAAAGCAGGAAAAATTCTGAGCTTATCACTTAAGGCGGTGGATGAAAATAAACCTCTTGGCATTGAAGAAGTGAGAAGGGCTTTGGAAATGGGGCCTTTTGAAAAGCTTTTAAGAGAGCAAAAATTGATTCTTGAAGTAAATGATGAAGGTCAGTGGGAGTATGTTAAAACGACCATGGTAAAAAGAGTTTTAGCGATTGTAGATTAGCAGTTAGAATGATATCTATGTATTTTCCAATTAAGTCTATTAAATGAGAGAATAATAGGCGTATTTCTTGACATAAAATGGCAGCGATATTAAAATAAGTTAATAACGTATAGAAGTCTATTCTTTCATATTTCTTTTATGAAAAGCCTGTTTTTTTAATAAGATAATCATAATGACAGAAAGCCATAGATTATGAGTGAAATTGCAATTTTTGGGGCAGGACAAATTGGCAGTATGCTAGCGAATCTGATTAAATCAAGTTTTAATCTGATTTGTTTTGCTGATAATTATGAGCCTAAGCAAGGAACAAAAATCAATGATGTTCCCGTTTTTTCTGTCAAACAAGCCATTGAGTTTAATCCAGAATATTTTCTCTTAGGTGTCATAGATGACGAAAGATCTTTGGCCATGGAAAAACAATTACAATTTGAAGGTTATACAGGTAAAATTATTCGCTTAAATGAGATGAATTTTTTTGATATTCGCTTAGCTATGGCGCGTCTCTATGCCAAAGAGATGAATGCAAACAATTTGCCAGGTGACATTGCAGAGCTAGGGGTTTATTTAGGCGATTTTGCAGCAGAGCTAAATAAAATGTTCCCCGAAAGGAAGCTGCATCTTTTTGATACCTTTGCTGGTTTTATCCCAGAAGATGTTGAAATAGAAATACAGGGAAAATACTCTAAGGCTGTCGTCGGCGATTTTTCGGATACCAATACAAAAATTGTTTTGGACAAAATGAATTATCCTCAAAATGTTATTTTTTATAAAGGAGATTTTTTAATGACATCTGCAACTTGCCTTGCAGATGTTTTTTTCTTTGTGAGCTTAGATGCGGATCTTTATAACCCAACCAAACAGGGATTAGATTTCTTTTGGCCCAAATTGGTTAAAAATGGAGTCATTCTGGTTCATGATTATCAAAGTGGTCAATTTAAAGGCGTAAAAAAAGCAGTTGATGAATTTTTAGATGGTAGAGTTGCAGATGGAATTGAAGATTTTTGCAAGATACCAATCTGCGATATGCATGGCAGCTTGTTGATTGTTAAAACATAGCATCGAACGAATACACGAAAGGAAGGGTTTAAGATGATAGGCGGTGTCATATTAGCGGCGGGATTATCCTCACGAATGAAAGATTTTAAGCCTCTCTTGCCAATCGGGAACACGACTTTTATTAAGCGTTTAATTTTACAAATGCGTACAGTGGGGGTTGAAAAGATTGTCGTCGTAACTGGTCATTGTCATGCAAAGCTGACAGAGCATCTTAAAGATGAAAATATCATTACGGTTTATAATGAAAATTACAAAAATTCCCAAATGCTGGAATCGGTTAAACTTGGCATCTCTTATTTAGCCGATGATGTTAACAAAATTTTGCTTTCTCCCGTTGATGTGGTGATGTCTCCTCTTTGGATTTTTAATCATATTATGAAAACGGAAGGGGATTTTATCAGACCGATATATGGCGGGGAGCCAGGTCATCCCGTTGTTCTAAACCAATCTGTATTTGAGACAGTATTAAATTATCAAGGTGATCGTGGCTTAAGAGGCGCCATTGAATCTTCTGATTTTGAAATTATTGATGTTGAAGTGGATGAGCCCAATATTTTATTAGATGCAGATACGCCCGAAGATTATCAAAAAGTTTTAGCTGAATATAATGAATCGCTTGGTGAAGCTGGAAAATCCCAATTGGAAATTGATATGCGTATCCTTCTGGGTAATCATGTTTGTGATCAGCAATTTATGGAAATGCTCTCCTTAATTGATTCCACGAAATCTTTAAGCAAAGCTGCAGATAGCATGGGTTTGTCGTATACAAAATTATGGAAAATGCTCAAGGATATTGAGAGTGAACTTTCAATCCCTTTTGTTGTTCGTCAAGCTGGTGGTAAAACAGGCGGAAAAAGTGAATTAACAATCGAGGGGCAGACCTTTTTGAAGCGTTATCAACAAATGAAAATAGAAATAGATGAACAAGCTAAATTATTATTTGAAAAATACTTTTCAGATGCGAGATTTTAAAAGGGGGATAGAGGGGGAAAGTTAGCATGAAAAACTTTTTTGAAAGCGTATATCGAGTTATAAACAATAAAGAACCAGCTGTGATGGTTACGGTTGTTGCCAGTTCTGGCTCCACGCCAAGAGGTGATGGCGCACATATGCTGATTACGAAAGATGGTTTACAAGCAGGTACGATTGGCGGCGGTGCCGTCGAATATAAAGCAGAGCAAATGGCAGCCGAGACATTAAAAACGAAAAATTCTGGCTCACATTCTTTTATGTTAAGACGCAATGAAGTAGAAGATTTAGGCATGATCTGCGGTGGAGATGTCGAAGTCTTTTTTAGCTATTTGGATCCAGAAAATCCAAATGTTTTATCTTTCTCTCAAGCTGCAAAAACTATTGCGCAATCAAATGAAGCAGCATGGCTGATTATGGGTGTCAATGAAGAGAGTAAAAATGAAATGGCAATCTATCAAGAAAGCAAAGGCATGATCGGTGCTGACATAAAAGAAGACGTTATTTTAGCGCGCAATTCTAAAGAAAAAATGGTGAACATTGATTCGAAAAAATATTTTGTTGAACAAATATTTGAGCCAGGGTTTGTTTATATTTTTGGTGGCGGACATGTCGCTCAGGCTTTAGTACCTGCTTTGCATAGTGTTAATTTTAGATGCATTGTCATCGATGATCGACCTAATTTTGTGAATGAAAAATTATTTAATGGGGTAGAAAAGACGATTCTATTAGAAGCCTTAAATAATTGGCAAGGCATTTCTATCACAAAGGATGACTATATTTGCATTATGACAAGAGGTCACGCACATGATTTTGAATGCGAATATCAAGCTTTGCAAACGGAGGCAAAATATATTGGTGTGATTGGCAGCAAACATAAAATAGCTGGGGTCAATCAGAAATTAAGAGAAAAAGGTATTTCGGAGGATAGTTTAAAAAGGATAACAACTCCAATTGGTTTAGCCATAAAAGCCGAAACACCAGCTGAAATTGCTATTAGTATTACCGCTCAGATGATAGAAGTTAGAGCTAATGACAAAGTTGCAAAGCAATAAAATAAAAAATCTTTTTCTATATGGTGAATCGTCGACTGGTAAGAGTACGCTCTTGTTTCAGACCTTATGTGAAGCAGAAGTTATGCCTTATGCGCTAGGCTATCGTACCGCGAGAATAATCAACTCGCAACATGAGATTATTGGCTATGCACAATCAGATATACAATCGGATCAAATGGATTTTCATTTAAATCAATTAAGCAATCAATACCTTGATAATCAATTTATGTTTTTTGAATCGAATCAATTAATAAAATTTGATTTTGAAGTATTTCAAGTATTTACAATACCAATATTGAAAAAGGCCCTTCAACATTTTAAAACTGGGCAAACAACTTATTTTATGGTTATGGATGAGATAGGAGGCATGGAATTGCTGAACGCTGAGATAAAACAAATGTATATTGAGGTCTTAAATTCAGATATGCCTTGTATCGGCATTACAAAAGCGCCTTCTATTATAAAAAAAACAAAAAGTAAAAAAGATTTTCTAAATATCTTAAGCGATTCGAACAAAACAGAATTGTTAAATGCGGATGCATTAAGCAAAGATGCGATGAGAGAGCACATTCAGGAATGGATAATAAAGAATAAAATAGGAGGGAAAATTGGATAAGTGGTCTATATATCATCAATTAATTTCTAATATGGATGACAGCGTTAAAGTCGCCGATGTTTTTTGTGGCATATCTTGGACAGCTGTTTTAAGTGATGCGGGTGATTTGGGCATGGCGATGACAACAGCATCATATGGCATCGCAAAAAATTCAGAAATCATGATTGGCAAGCCGCTAAAACAGGTGGCGAAACTTGTAAAATCATGGAATTTTTATGATGCCAGTATTGGGATGGCTGCCATCAATGCTTATTACAATACACCCGCTCGTCTCAAGGCAAATAATTGTTTTCAGCCTAATAGAGATTTTTGTACATTCGGTTTAGATTTGAAAGACAAAAATATTTCCATGATTGGGCATTTACGCCATGAAGAGGGATTATTTGCCAAAGCAAAATCTGTAAACATTATTGAATACCATCCACAATTTGGAGATTATCCAGCAACAGCCAGTGAATACTTATTGCCGCAAAGTGATATTGTTATCATTACAGGGTCAAGTTTTGTCAATAAAACGATACCGCGTCTTCTCGAATTATCAAAAAATGCCTTTACCATTGTTTGTGGACCTACGACACCAATGCATGCGGAACTATTAGAAGCCTTTTCTATTGATCGTTTTGCAGGTTTTATTCCGACAGATATTGAAGAAATTTTATCTCTGTTAAAATCCAATTCTTTAGGTTCCACTTATGCGTATGGCGAGAGGTTTTGCCTTGATAAATAGAGTAAAAACATGAGAAAAAAGAAGATAAAATGAATAAAAATCAATCACACAATAGTAAATTAAATGAACGTTTAAAAAAACGATTTACTTTTATGATCTTATTTTGGATATTTGTGGCTGTTATTTCTGTAACTTTAGGGAGATATGCCATCTCTTTTGAAGAGTTTTTTCAGGCGATTGGCCAAATGTTCAAAGGCCAATCTCATTTGGCTGATCAGAATGTAGTCATCGTTTTGAAAAACATAAGAATACCCAGGATTCTTTTGGCATCATTAGTTGGCTTTGCCTTATCTGTTGCAGGTGCAACGTATCAAGGTGTTTTCCAAAATGCCATGGCTAGTCCGGATGTTTTAGGGGCTTCTTCTGGTGCGGCTTTTGGTGCCGCATTGAGTATTTTATTACATGGAAATAAATTTGTAATCATTCTTTTTTCCTTCATTTTTAGTTTAATCGCTGTTTCTCTTTCTTTGCTAATTAGTATAAAAGGACATGGTGATAAAGTTTTACTTTTAGTTTTATCAGGGATGATGGTGAGTTCTTTATTCAGTGCGGGCACATCCTATCTGAAATTAGTAGCTGATCCAGCGAGTGAATTACCAGCCATTACATATTGGTTAATGGGTAGTTTGTCAGGAGCAACCAAATATGATGTGATGATTGCGGCTATTCCCATGTTCATTGCGATTATCCCCATCTATTTATTACGCTGGCAAATTAACATTTTAACCTTAGGAGATGATTCGGCACGATCTCTTGGTATCGATCCGCAGAGAGTGCGTCTGATTGTGATTATTTGTTCCACTTTACTGACGGCATCTGCCGTTTGTGTCACTGGGATGATTGGATGGATTGGACTTGTTATTCCGCATCTTTGTAGAAGGATTGTCGGAAATAATTATATGTATTTAATACCAGCCGCGTCTTTAGTAGGAGCGAGTTTTCTACTAATCGTTGACAATATTTCGAGAAACTTGTTGATGACAGAAATTCCCCTTGGTATTTTGACGGCTTTTATAGGGGCACCATTTTTTATGTATTTGATCACGATGAAGAAAAATATTCTTTAGCGAATGTAAAATCAAGAGGATTAAATGGATAATGTAAAACAAAAGACAGAAAAAGATATATTAAAATCTTTAATGGTTTCAAACTTAAGCTTTGCCTATGATCAAGAAATGATATTGAATGATCTTAGCTTTTCAGCTGCAGGTGG
>CAZGUI010000046.1:16462-18901 GCA_964528875.1 uncultured Bacteroides sp.
TTGCCTATGATCAAGAAATGATATTGAATGATCTTAGCTTTTCAGCTGCAGGTGGGGAATTAATCAGCATATTAGGTCCTAATGGTGTGGGTAAAAGCACTTTGTTTCGCTGCATTTTGGGCCTTTTAAATCGATATGATGGCGACATTTTAATAGCTAATAAAAATGCTAAAAAAATTCAAGCGCGAGAAATGGCTAAATTAGTTGCCTATATTCCGCAATCACATGTTTTAACTTTTAATTATTCGGTTTTGGATATGGTGCTAATGGGTTCAGCAAATCGGATATCCAGTATTGGTCGTCCTAAAAAACAAGAAAAAGCTGAGGCAAAGGAGGCTTTAGAAAAAATAGGAATCTTGGATTTAGAAGAAAGAGGCTTTAATCATTTGAGCGGAGGTGAGCAACAGTTGGTTATGCTGGCTCGGGCTGTTATGCAAAATACGCCAATCTGGATTTTAGATGAACCTTTGGCCAATTTGGATTATGGCAATCAAATTAGCATATTACAACAATTAAAACGCTTAGCTGCAGATGGTTATTTAATTCTTCAATCCATTCATAACCCTAATCAAGCCTATCAATTCTCGGATCGCATTATCTGTCTGAGTGAAGGAAGAATTATCGCTGATGGTCATCCAAAACAAATTATGAATAATGCTTTAATCAAAGCTTTATATGGAAATCAAGTAGAATGGAGTGTTGATGCGCAATGAAAAAAATATCTTTTAAACAAATCTTTTCACTCTTGTTATGCAATCTCTTTATTTTGATGAATATTGTAGGCTGTGCAAATCAAGAAGCAGAAACAACAAAAAGTGAGACGACGTCAAAAAGTGAGATTGTTTCAGAAATTGTAACAGAAAAAGAATCTGAAACAGAAGCTGTCAAAACCGAAGAAACAGAAGCGGAAGAAACAAAAGCGGAAGAAATTGGCGAAACAAGAATTTTCATTGACTCGACAGGCCGTGAGATTGAGGTTCCTAATCAAATTGACAAGGTCGCCTTATCGGGTCCTCTAGCTCAAATTGTTTTATATGCCTTTTCACCAGAATTGTTAGTAGGCTTTTCGACCGATTGGTCTGAAGAAGTAGAGGCATATATTCCTGAAGAATATCTGGCGTTACCAACCATTGGTCAATTGTATGGCGGAAAAGGCGAACTTAATTTAGAAGAACTCTTAAGTTCAGGGGCCCAAATTGTCATCGATGTTGGGGAACCTAAAAAAACAATTGTTGAAGATATGGATGGCTTGCAAGAGCAAACGGGCTTACCTTTTGTTCATATTACTTTGACTTTAGCAGAACCAGAAGAAGCCTATGCCAAATTGGGAGAACTATTAAATTTAGAAGAACGTGGTCAAGAATTTGCTGATTATTGTTCCAATGTTTATGAAAAAGCAAATGCTATAGCCAATGAAGTGGAAAAAAAGAACTTGCTTTATGTGGCAGGTGAAAACGGACTTAATGTGATTGCAAAAGATTCCTTTCATGCCGAAGTGATTGATTTATTATCCAATAATCTGGCGGTTGTTGATGAACCTTCATCTCAAGGAATGGGTAATGAAGTGGATATGGAGCAAATCTTAAATTGGAATCCCGATGTGATTATCTTTGCACCTGACAGCATTTACGATACGGTTCAAGATTTACCAGAATGGCAATCCATCACGGCTATTCAAAATGGCGATTATTATGAAGTGCCTTTTGGACCTTATAATTGGTTAGGATTTCCACCTTCTGTTCAACGTTATTTAGGTTTGTTGTGGATGGCGGATTTACTTTATCCTGACGCTGTTGACTATAATATTGAGGAAGAAGTACAACAATACTTTGAGATGTTCTATCATACCGAATTATCGGAAGAACAATATCAAAAATTAATAGAGAATTCCATTGGCAATGATTAAAATATTTTTGATGAGACATGCAAGACCTGATTTTCCTCTAGAGGAGCGCTATTGTTTGGGACAAAGCGATATGCCTTTGGGGAAAATAGGTCATATGCAAGGATGCCTCCTAAAAGCATTTTGGCAGGAAAAATCAATACCCGTTTTTTCCAGCCCTTTAAAAAGGGCAAAAGAAACGGCTGATTATATTGCGTCGGATAATCAACCGATAACGATTGTACAAGATTTGCAAGAACTAAATGCTGGGCTCTGGGATGGCTACAGCTTTACCGAAATTAAACAAAAATGGCCCGAACTCTATGCAAAACGTTCGGGCGTATTTGCTAGTGATTTGATTCCAGGTGCGGAAGATCATCACACTGGCCAAAAGCGTTTTATGAAAGCTATTGGCCAGGTTATTCAAAATATATCAGATGGCGAGACGGAAATTGCTATTGTCGCTCATGCTACCGTGATACAATTGTTGCTTGCGGATATCTTGTCCTGCCCAATGGCAGATATAAAAAAATATAAATTGCCCTATGCCGGCTGGG
>CAZGUI010000047.1:0-5880 GCA_964528875.1 uncultured Bacteroides sp.
TTCATGAAGTGATTCGTTTGTCTGGAATGAATTTAATCATTGATGATACAGATCACCCCTTAATTATAAAAGTTGCGTCCATACAAGCTGCTCGTATGCAGGTTTATTTCATAGATAGTGAAGACTTCTTTCAAAACAAGCTTCAAGCTGTTGATGAAAACGGTGTGGATTATGTGGATAATGACAGTCGTGCCATTTTTTATGCACGTGGTGTGTTGGAAACAGTAAAGAAACTTCGGTGGACTCCTGAAATTGTTCACTGCCACGGTTGGATGTCTGCATTATCTCCATTATATATTAAAAAGACTTATAAAGAAGAACCCTCTTTTAGAGATTCAAAAGTTATTTTTTCTTTATATGGAGATAAATTTAATACTCCTTTCCCAAAAGAATTTAAAGAACGTTTAATGTTGAAAGGAATTGATAAAAAAGATATTGAATTATTAGGAGATGAAATAGATTATAGTTCTCTTTGCAAATTAGCCGTTCAATATAGTGACGGTGTAATACAAAGTAGCGAAGAAGTGGATCAGTCAGTTCTTGATTATGCTAAGGAAAGAAATATTCCTGTTTTAAAATATCAAGGCTCTACAACCGAAGAATATGCAGATGCTTTTGAAGCATTCTATGATCAAGTTTGGGAGACTGACCTCTAAGTAATGAATTGAAACTATAATACTGAATAGAACAAACATGAAATTGAATCTCTTGTTAAAGACAACTGCAGTTGTCTTAATCTTTCTTGTTTCACTAGTAGCCTGTGATGATAATACAGGTAATATAGGGTATGGAATGTTACCCGAAAAACCCACAGTTGGAACAACTGACTTTATTGTTACGTCGAAATCTATTTTATCCGGTCCTGTATTTGCTAGATCTAGTACTGGTTTCTTAGGACGATTCATAGACCCTATTTTTGGTGAATATGAAACGAGTTTTTTGACAGAATTAAATTGTATAGATACCTTAACCTTTCCTTCAGTATATTCTGCTGATAATAAAGAAGGGATTATGGCTGGAGATAGCACTCATTTAACGGAGCTAGTTCTTTATTATAGCCAATTTTATGGTGATTCTATAAGTCAAAATAATGTTGAAGTTTATGAGTTAAACAAAAAACTTGAGCCTTATTACTTTACAGATATTCGTCCGGAAGAATTTTACGATGTAAGTAAAGAACCTTTAGCTACTAAAACTTTTACTCCAATTGATTATTCTAATAGTGACTCACCTCTTGAATCTGAAAATTATTATCCTCGCCTTAGGATAGTATTACCTAAAGAGTTTGGTGAGAGAATTTTAAGAGCTAACAGAGAACACCCGGAGTATTTTTATAGTTCAGATGCTTTTATTGATAACCTGTTAAAAGGATTGTACATTAGAACCGTGGGAGGAGATGGAGCTATTCTCTATATTGACCAAGCCATGATGAATGTGGTTTATGCTTGTCATTATAAAGACTCATTGAATAATATTTTGAAGAAAGAAGATGGTACCGACTCTCTTTATCATTTGCAAAAAGTATTTCCTGCAACACGTGAAGTGATTCAAGCCAATCATTTTGAAACTTCAGATAAACTAGATGAAAAGGTTAAAGAAACTGGTCATACTTATTTGAAATCTCCTGCAGGTATCTTTACTGAACTTAAAATGCCTTATATCGAGTTAGAAGAGCAACTAAGAGAAGATTCCTTAAACATTGTAAAGCTTGAGATTCCAAGTTATTATGACGATAGTGATTATAAGTATAAAATGAATCCTCCTGAATATATTCTATTGCTTAGAAAATCTGAGCTAGAGACTTTCTTTAAAAATAATCAGTTGAGTGATCATATAACTTCTTATGAAGTGCAATTTAATCCTAAAACTAATATTTATACATTTGGAAATCTAAATCGCTTAGTACAGACTGTGGTTGCTGATAAGAATAAAGCAAAGAAAGAGGATGAAAAAGAAACAGGTAAAACTTGGACTGATGAAGATTGGAATAAAAAATGGAACGAAGATAATCCGGACTGGGACAAAGTAGTCTTAGTTCCTATTGCTGTTACGCCAACAACGGATCAACAAGGCACTGTTTCTATTATTTCTATTCAACATGACCTACGTCCAGGTTATGTGAAACTTAAAGGTGGAGATCCTAATGATGGAGGAGATGTTCTGAATTTAAGAGTGGTACATAGTCACTTCGAAAAATAGATACACTTAGTTGTGTAAAAGTATAACACTCAGGTATGATTTTACCTGAGTGTTTTTTTATATCTTAACAGAACAATAAATTAAAGAAGTAAAGTAGAGATGAAACGGGTTTTAATTATTGGTGCAACATCAGGAATAGGTTTGGAGTTGGCCAAACTGTATATAGATAAAGGTTGTATGGTTGGGTTAGCCGGCAGAAGAAAAGATAGGCTAAAGGAACTAAAGTTAAAATATCCTCTGATTTATACTCAGAGTATAGATGTTACATCTCCTGTAGCACCTACATTAATTGAAAAACTAATTGATGAAATGGGGGGTGTTGATGTCTTTATTCAATGTGCCGGTGTAGGGTATCAAAACCCGGAATTAGACACTTCATTAGAGCTGCAAACGGTTCAAACGAATTGTTTTGGATTTATGCAGTCTGTCCTTTCAGCTTATCATTACTTTAGAGATAAAAAAGAAGGGCATATCGTTGTTGTTAGTTCCATTGCAGGTACAAAAGGACTAGGAATTGCTCCGGCTTATTCTGCAACCAAACGAATGCAAAACATATATATTGATGCATTAGAACAACAAAGTAGGATAGAGAAGAGTAATGTTAGTTTCACGGATGTTAAACCGGGTTTTATTGAAACAGAACTATTGGATACTGAAAAGCATAGTTACCCTCTAATTATGCCATTAAATTTGGCCTCAAAAAAGATTTTTAGAGCTATAGAAAAGAAAAAAAGAAGACCCATTATTGACTGGAAGTTTGCAGTCTTGGTCTTCTTCTGGAAATTAATACCCTCTTGGCTTTGGAAACAGTTGCCTGTAAAGACAAAGTCAAAATAAGTTTTATTCTCGGTTGCGTTTAAGCCAAATAGCTGCATAACTACAAGTTCCTAAGGAATAAAGTCCTAAGGAGTCGGCATAATCATAAGCCTCTTTAACTAATGCAGCAGCAATACCTCTTCCACCTAATGCTTTAGGTACATAAGTGGAATAAACATCTAATGTGTCTTGTGTCATTGTGTATTTAACAAAACACTCTAAGTCGTCTATAACGACATAAAACCGTTGATTCTTTTTATCATGTATAATATCCATATTGCATATAGTGTTTTAATTTATTGAGTAAACATCTGAAGCATAGACTTTGTTTAGGTGAGGAAGAGCTAGAGTAAGTTTGTGTTAAGTATAAGTTGATTTCGTTATTTGCTAATTAATAAAATACCGAGTACTACAAATATAGTTCCCAAGATATTAAATACTGTAATTTTCTCTTTTAGGAATAGCACACCAATAACGGCACCTACAACAATGGCTCCACCTATAATTATGGGTATCCCTGTAGAGGCCGGTACTCCTTTCCCAAATACTATAAAAGAAAGAATTTCAGCACCCCCTACACACAGTCCGGCTAAAATGGAATAGTAAATTCCTTTTTGAGAGATTTCTATTACTTCATTGCCTCTAAACTTTAAGTAGAGTAAGACGCCTAATCCGGCAAAAGCAGCAACAAATTGGAGAATAACAGCTCCGGTAATTTCATGAATATAACCTGATGCAATTTTGATAAAAACATTATAAGCTCCAAAACAAAAAGCACCTAGTAATGCTAATAATAACCAATTCATATCTTTTTTCATTGTATAAGTTGAAATAATAAATTTCGTATAAGTTACTTTAAAGGTACATTAATTTATATTCAATCATTAATATAAACTCAACAAACTAAAAAGTTTTCTAAGTTTTATCGTTTTATCAAGGAGGATTGCAAGGATATATATTCGTTTATTCTTTATACTTGGATTTATTGAATTTGTTCCTATTCCTCATAAATAATTTCCATATTCAAATCTTTAGCTAAATAGTGTTCTGTAGTAGCCTCATTGCTCTCTTCCCAACCTTTAAGCATATAAATGGAGTCGCATTGCATTAGTATGGCTATATTGGCTTTTCTTTGTCTTTCATCATCTTTGTTTTCGGAAAGATCAATCATTAATGAGTGATAAGGCTCTCCATTCAGTATGTTTTGAATATAAAGGGAGCTCTTATCCACTTTTTCTTTAGCTTTTTTATCTGTCAAATTTCCTGAGATGTATATTTTTTTGCTCATTATAATGAATTTAGTAAAAAAGTTTTTCTTTTTTTGTTCTTAATTTATGTATTATGTTGAGGGCATTTATCAAAGGAACGACTTCAATAAATTCCTCTTCTTCGAAATGAGTGTGTTTATAACTCGCATCATAATGGTTTTTTGATATTAATGCTTGTTCCGGAAAAGGAGTTCAAGCCGGCTGCTTCCTTTTTTTTATTGGGGAAAGAGAATAAATTTCTGGATATGTACAGTAAAGTGCTTCTCATGGTAGTGATTAATAAGAATGTGTGTAATATACTGAATGTCAGGGAGAAATCTATAAGAAAAAAGACTTTTTTACTCTCTTTTCAGGTTGTCTTTTGATTAATTAAATTATTTCGTTGTGTTTTATTTTTCTTTATTTTGTAATTATTATGTACATATTTGAATGGAAAATAAATATTAGATACTGCTTCTTTCTGCAATTAATGAGACTATTTGAGTAAATTCTAAATTTTATTGAATCTTTTTCTATGAGATTTTATTGACATGTCAGAAGTGATCTATAAATAAAATTCACATTGAAAAGCTGGAAGTTAAAAGAATAAAAAAATGCATTGAATAAATTAGTCTTCAATGCATTTAAGAGTTATAACCGACTTAAGCTTGTACAGCTATCGAAGTTATGTCTTTTATATTAATTGGTTGATTTCTTTGTATACATCTTTGTTATTGAAAACCGTTTCAATAATTGCAATAATCACATCATCAGCATGTGAATCACCCAAAGAAACAGCGTCGTATTTATTGTATAAAGTAGAATCAGAAGTTGTCCCACTAAAAGTATATCTGCCATTGTTAATCATAATATCTAGAGAGGCTTCATATTCATTGTTGCGTCCGGGTTGCATCTTGATATCTACCAGCATCATATCAGCATCGAAATCTTTCAATGCCTGAACAAAAGTCTTTTCTACGCTTTTTGAAAATTGATGAGAAGTAGTTATTCTAGCCATAATTCTTTATTGTTTGAGTTTATTTCTTATTTCATTTTTATACTATCTAAACAAAGATAACCAATCTACTTTATTCTAAATAAAAATAGAAGAGAAGTATCAATAACTTAAATGGACTTATTTCTTGTATCTATTGAGTTACCCTATAATGGTTGCTACAATGCTGCGATTACCTCCATAATTTCTAAACTCACAGAGATAGATACCTTGCCAGGTTCCCAAGTTGATTCTTCCATTAGTAATTGGTACGGTTAAACTAACTCCTGCAAGTACTGATTTAGCGTGAGCAGGCATATCATCTGCTCCCTCTAAAGTATGCGTATAGTAGGGTTCTCTTTCTTTTACCAATCGGTTGAAAATGCTATTTAGATCAGTTCTTACATCTGGATCAGCGTTCTCATTGATTGTGAGTGCAGCAGAGGTGTGTTTAATAAATAAATGGAGAATACCGGTCAAAGGTAATTCCGGTAGATGTTGCTCTATTTCGTGTGTGATTAAATGAAAACCTCGGGGTTTAGATTTTAATGAAAACTCAATTTGATTTATCATATTGTTTTCTGTTTTGTAGTTGTAGACAAATATATTCTATTTAAGTGGCTT
>CAZGUI010000047.1:5980-18693 GCA_964528875.1 uncultured Bacteroides sp.
TATATGCCCAGAAAGGTATATTTTTAGAAGTAGAAGATGGGCAAATTGATGATTTGACTTTCTGTAAGAAAATATCAGAGATAGTTGGCAGAAAACTTAGTTATGAAGAGGTAAAACAAGCTTGGTTGGGTTTCTTTGCCGGGATGGATGAATTTAAGTTGGATTACATTGAAAAATTAAGATCCAAATACAATCTTTATATTCTTAGTAACACAAACCCATTTGTTCAATCGTGGGCACAATCTGCCGATTTCTCATCCAAAGGGCGCTCACTAAGAGATTATTTTGACAAAATATACACCTCTTATGAAATAGGTTACATAAAACCTGCTCCCGAAATTTTTGAATTTATGATAAAAGATGCCAACCTTAACCCTGCCGAAACATTATTTATAGATGATGGAGAGAGTAACATTAAGATAGCTGAAGAATTAGGTTTTAAGACTTATTTGGCTGCTGATGGAGAAGATTGGCGCAATGAAATAACTAAACTCTTAGGTGGCATTTAATCTTTAATCATCGGTGAAGAGTAATCTTTTATTTTTCGATCGGATTAAAGGAATTCTTTTTGCTTTAATCTCTTCGGGGACTTTTGGGTTAATCCCATTATTTACCATTCCCTTACGACAAGAGGAACAGATGAATGAGGTTTCAATAGTATTTTATCGTTACCTCTTATCCGCATTTTTTATCCTTTTATTATGTTTGTATGACAAAAAGAGTTTGAGAATATCTTCTCGTTCTTTACTTCGTCTATTGTTTATTAGTTTGTTTTATGCAGTAACAACCATTAGTTTGGTCTATGCTTATAACTATATACCCAGTGGAGTGGTTACAACCATACACTTTTTATATCCTGTAGTTGTTGTCTTTTTAATGACCTTCATCTATAAAGAATCACTATCAAAACGCTTACTCTTTATTGCTCTCATGGCTATTGTAGGTGTTGGCTTTCTTGCTTTTTCTGGGGGAGGAGACAGTGAGTATTTACAAAATCATTCGATAGGAGTTATTATAGGAGGATTATTTTTAGCCCTCACTACAGCATTCACTTATGGGTTTTATATTGTAGGATTAAATTTAGGTGGAGTACGAGAGCTAGATAGTAAGGTGGTTTCTTTTTATGTACTGCTTTTTGGTGCTTTACTCTATGCTCTGTATGCCCAATTTACTAATGGACTTCAGCTAATACCAAGTGGTAAAGCTTGGATGAACTTAAGTCTATTGGCTCTTTTTCCAACTGTGGTCTCTTTAATCACTTTAGTTTTGGCAGTAAAGAGTATCGGCTCTTCCACAACGTCTATTTTAGGAGCAGCAGAGCCAATAATCGCTGTTATGTGTGGAGTATGGGTGTTTAATGAAGCTTTTTCTCTTAACAGTTTTATTGGACTTGTGTTAGTCATTATGGCTGTTACCTTGGTCATGTTGGATGTAGCAAAAAAGAAAAAGGTAAAAAGAGAAAAAAATAGAGTTGATTAATAGCTTATAAAAGATTTTAGATATATACTGTTAAACCGGTAGGATTGATTATAACTCAATGCATAAATACCCTTTGGTGTTATTTACTTAATTCTTTTGAACTGTTGACAATATCGAGGTCTTATTTTTTACTGTTTTGTGAAACAATAAAGAAGATGATATCCAAATAATACTCTTATACCTAATAAAAGTAGTTCGATTACACCTTTTAACTTAGAGATACTTGTCTATCTTTGATTTTGTTCTAATCTTTTGGTTTATAGCTTTTTATGGGTTTACTCTGCTTGGCTTTGAATTGTAATATGGTTTACATTCTAAACATAAAAATAGTTCAGATTAAGTTTCCTTTTACTTAATTTAAATAGTTTCTTTATATACAGAATAAATGTAAGAAGAACTCCTCCTTTAAAATACACAAAACATGAAAGTAAAACTATTATTCGCATTCTTGTTCGTAGGTATATCTTTAGTAAATGCACAAACATTCGATAAAAAGAAATTGGATACTCTTTTTGAGAGAATAGAAAATAGCCAAAAAGGGATGGGTACTGTCTCCATTTATGAGAAAGGCCAAGAAGTATTTCAAAAGAGTTATGGATATGCAGATTTGGAGCATAATATTAAATCGAACGCACTCACAAAGTACCGCATTGGCTCTATAAGTAAGACTTTTACGGCAACAATAATAATGAGGTTAGTTGAAGAGGGAAAGCTAACTTTATCGTCTCAGTTGAGTCAGTTTTATCCTAAAGTAAACAACTCTAATCAAATCACTTTAGAACATTTATTGCAACATAGAAGTGGTATTTCTAACTTCACTTCTGTTGCTGATTATATGGAGTGGAATACCCGGAAACAGAGCAAAGAACAATTACTCAATAGAATTATTGAAGGAGGAACAGCATTTGTCCCGGGCAAAAAGTTTGAATATTCAAATTCCAACTATGTTTTACTTGCATTTATTGCTGAGAATGTTTCCAATGAAAGCTTTTCTTCATTGCTTAACCGGATTATTGTAAAACCTTGTCGTTTGAAAAATACAACTTTAGGTGGTAAAATACAACCTTCTAATAACGAGGCCTATTCTTATCTGAAGTTATCGGAATGGAAAAAAGGAAGTGAAACCGATATGAGTATACCTTTAGGAGCAGGAGATATTATTTCAACTGCATCTGATGTAAATAGATTTTTGTTTTGTTTATTTACAGGAGAAATAATAAGCTCAGAGAGTCTGTCAAAAATGATGAGCTTAAAAGATAATTTTGGACTGGGATTATTGAAAGTTCCCTTTTACGATTTAATAGGCTATGGACATACCGGAGGTATTGATGGTTTTCAATCCAATGCTTTTTATTTTCCTGAAAAGGAGGTTTCAATTACCCTATTAGAAAATGGGGTAGTCTATCCTTTGAATGATATTATTATTGGGGCTTTAAGTATTTATTTTGGAAAAGCGTATGACCTACCTGAATTTACTGAAGCTATTGTATTAATGTCAGAAGATTTAGATCAGTATTTAGGGGTTTATTCTGCCCCAAACTTTCCTCTAAAATTAACCTTGACGAAAAAAAATAACACACTAATTGCACAAGGTACAGGACAACCTTCGTTTCCATTGGAGTGTTTTGCTAAAAATAAGTTTAAATTTGATGTAGCTAAAATAGAATTGGAGTTTATTCCTGAGGATAATAAAATGATTCTGAAGCAAGCAGGAATGACTTTTGAACTAACTAAAGAATAAAAACGAATACATCTTTTGGGAGGAAAACTTAGAGGGATAACTAATAGGTTACATTAGGAGCGAATCTAGTTGATTTTGGATTAAAATAGAGAAGCCTAAACGATTCATTATAAATACATTTAGGCTTCTTTTATAAAAATAGTTATGAAAAGTTCATTCTATCTTCTTGAATGTCTTCTAGTACGAGGAAGATCTCTTTTGTAGCCCTCCCCATCACAATATTCGCAACCCCTTCGTCCTTCAAAACGATTCTCTTTTCGTTGGGTGTACTTGGCGTATTGTTCTTTAGAGAATATTTTCTTTATTTCAGCATCGTAATCATCGAATAACTTTTTTCTGTCATTTTGAAGTTTTTCACGATCAGAATCACTTAAATCTCTGTAGCGATTCACTTTTTTATTTTCTTCATTCTTATTAATCAGATTGTATTTTTCTGCTTGTTCTTGAGTTTTTTTAGTCCACTCTTGATTCAATTTTAATACTTTTTCTGCTTGTTTCTCAGTTAACACATAGTCAAAAGTCATTCGTTCTGTTCTGTTTTTTGCTCTTTCTTCAGGAGAAGTAACTCTATGAATTCGGTCTCTTTTGGGAGTTCTTTTGTTATCCCTGCGTTGTGCAAAGGCAAAAGCTGAACCTACCACACAAATCATTAATAATATACTTATTCTTTTTTTCATAATAGCTTATTTCATTTATGATACAATTTATATTGTTGCAACTATTCTTATGACTAAGTAAAATTGGAAACGTTTAATTGGAATCTCTCTTTTAACTTATGTTAATGCGAGGAGTTAATACCGGAAGGGAAGTTCTTTCTTTAGAAAATAAGATTGTCAAGCCGGAAAAGAGTGAATAGATACGTATCTGAAGCTCTTGAAAACATTTAAGGTTCGATTGAGTTATAAAAAAATAGCGAACCTCATGTTAGATTCGCTATTCCAATATCTTAGATAGAAGAATTATTTTTCCGTCGTTTTTTCTTCAACAACCTCTTCTTCTTTAAATGAAGAGATATCGTTGGTAATTAAAATATTATACCAGCTAAGTACTTTTTTAATGTCAGAAACGTAAACTTTGTCTCTGTCAAAATTGGGTAAAACCTCAGCTAAATAACCTCTAAACTCTTCCCCTGTAGCACGTTTGATGTTTAAGATGGTTTTTTGCCCTTTTTCCTTCTCTTTGATTGCTTCCAAAACATCAGACAAGGGTACATCGCTTTCATCTGTGTAGATAGCAATATCTGCTAGAGAGCTTACCTTTTGATGTGCAGGAACTGGAAATCTTCTTTTCTGTGAATTTAGAGACTCAACTATCCACATGTTTTTGCTTTGGGAGATTAATTTGTATAATCCTGGTCTTCCTGAAATAGCCAAAATGTCCTTTAACATAATTAATATATAAAAATTGATATATAAATTTTATCCTGAGTTTGTAAACCTTTAATAAAATAGATAAGAAACTCAAAGAACTACAAATTAAATGAGTTTGTAGATTTTCTGCAAAAGTACGAAAAATAAGGGTGAATAAAGGCATTGTAAAGATTAATTTTTTTTAATACATCTTAAGTCTTCTGATTTTACTACTAACTTTTATATTTGTCTTCCTTTTTGTGAATAACTTCTTTATGGATTTTTTGATAACAAGATTCTAATTAATGTAAATAATAGTAAAACAAGCCGTTAGAACAATGAAAAAAAGAATAAATAAGATTACATTTGTTTTCTAATTAAATAGAGATATTCATTATTGAATCTTAATTGGAATGTTGAGAAAGCTTTTTTTACTTATTATATTATACCCTTTATTTCTTACGGCTCAGATTAATACAGATCGAGTTATGATGATTGCTCGTAATGCGCTGTATTTTGAGGATTATGTGTTGTCTATACAATATTTTAATCAAGTGATTAATGCTAAACCCTATCTCTACGAGCCTTATTTCTTTAGAGGGTTGGCAAAGTTGAATTTAGATGATTATCAGGGAGCTGAATCTGATTGTGATTCTGCTTTGGCACGCAATCCTTTTGTTGTCGGTATTTATCAAATTCGGGGTATTGCTAAGATTCGTCAAGATAATTTTGAAGGAGCTATTGAAGATTATCAAACAGCCTTAGGTTTCGATCCTGAAAATGAAGTCCTTTGGCACAATTTAGCTTTATCATATATCAGAAAAGAAGACTATGATTCAGCGAAAGAATCCTTGGAAAGCCTACTTCGTATTTCTCCCCGTTATACCCGTGCCTACTTGATGCGTGGAGAAGTGTATTTACAACAAAACGATACTGTTAAAGCCTATAACGATTTTACTAAAGCCATTGATATGGATAGTTATGATCCTGACGCATGGTCTGCTAGAGCTTATTTAAAGCTTAAACAAAAGAAATATAAAGAGGCCGAAAAAGACTTGGATCAAGCTATATATCTAAGCGTGAAAAATGCAAATAACTACATAAACAGAGCTTTAGCTCGCTTTCATCAAAATAACTTAAGAGGTGCAATGAGCGACTATGATTTAGCTTTGGATATTGAGCCTAATAATTTTATAGGCCACTATAATAGAGGATTGCTACGTGCTAGGGTAGGTGATGATAATCGTGCAATAGAGGATTTTAATTTTGTGTTAAAAGTTGACCCGGATGATTTAATGGCAACTTTTAATAGAGGAATCTTAAAAGCACAGACTGGAGATTATGTGGGGGCTATAGATGATTACTCCCGTGTATTGGAAGTATATCCTAATTTTTTAGTGGGTTATTACCATCGTATGGAGGCACGTAAGAAAATTGGAGATAGGAAAGGTGCTCAAGAGGATGATTATAAAATTGTTAGTATTCAGTTGGATCAACAAAATGAGCGCTTATCGCAAGCACAAGGTACAACCCCTACAACTGAAGATGACGATAAGGAAGATACAGAAGGAGAAAAAACACGTAAGCGTTCGGATCAAAATGTAGCAAATTATCATAAAATAATTATTGCGGATGATGAGAGTGCTAAACAATATACCAGTGAATATAGGGGACGAGTACAAGACCGAAATGTTGAGGTTAAACTAGAACCTATGTACGCACTTTCTTATTACGAAAAAACACACGATGTACGTGGAGATGTTCACTATCATAAATTTTTAGATGCCATCAATCATTCGGGAGTTTTACCTAAACCCATTCGTATTACAAATAGGGAAAAACCTCTGTCCGAGTCGGAGGTGAAAGAGCACTTTGATTTGATTGATGTGCACTCCGGTTTGATTGCTTCTAATCCAACCGATCCAATAACTCACTTTGCTCGTGCTCTGGATTTTTACTTAGTCCAAGATTTTTCAAATGCTATAACCGACTTAACTCATGCGATAACGGTAGATGAAAAGGGGACTTTTTATCCGGCCTATTTTATGCGTTCATTAATTCGTTATAAGCAAATGATTTATGACCGTTCACAAGATGTTAATGTGGCAACAGATATTAAAGAGAAAAATGAAAATAAATTGGGGTATGATGTTATACTCAATGACTTAAGTCAAGTTATTAAATTAGCTCCGGATTTTGCTTATAGTTACTATAATAGAGGAAACATTTATACGGAACTCAAAGATTATAGGGCAGCTATAGAGAACTATGACAAATGTATTGAGATTGATCCGGCTTTCGCTGAAGCATATTACAATAGAGGGTTGAATAAAATTTATTTGGGTAATAATCAAGCAGGAATTGCAGATTTAAGCAAGGCGGGAGAGTTAGGTGTTGTAGCAGCATATAATGTAATTAAAAGGTTCGGAAATAAACCCTAACAAACATTTTCTGTTATATAGTATAATACTATAGAAGAATTAGTTAATTTTGCAAAAAAAATAATATAGATAGATTTAAGTTATGATTAAGATAACATTTCCAGATAAGTCGGTACGTGAGTATGAAAAAGGAATTACTGGATTAGAAATAGCTGAAAGTATTAGTAATCGCTTAGCTAAAGAAGTTTTAGCTTGTGGTGTTAATGGTGAAACCTATGATCTTACTCGTCCCATTGAAGAAGATGCAGAGATTGTTCTTTATAAATGGGAAGATGAAGAAGGTAAACACGCTTTTTGGCATACCAGTGCGCATCTTTTGGCTGAGGCTTTACAAGAACTGTATCCTGGAATACAATTCGGTATTGGTCCGGCTATTGAAAATGGATTTTACTATGATGTTGATCCCGGAGATCGAGTAATACGGGAGGAGGATTTGGCTACAATAGAATCTAAGATGATAGAGTTGTCCAAATTAAATGAACATCTGGAAAGAAAGTCTGTATCTAAAAAAGATGCATTGAAGATGTTTGCCGATCGAGGAGAAACATACAAAGAAGAGTTGATTAATGAGTTGGAAGATGGTCATATCACTACTTATACTCAAGGACACTTTACCGATTTATGTAGAGGACCACACTTGCCTTCTACATCTCCTATTAAAGCAATAAAACTAACAAGCGTTGCCGGTGCTTATTGGAGGGGAGATGAGAGTCGTAAAATGTTGACTCGTATTTATGGCATTACCTTTCCCAAAAAGAAACTATTAACAGAATATCTTGAGTTTGTTGAAGAAGCAAAGAAAAGAGATCATAGAAAAATAGGACGAGAACTAGAACTATTTATGTTCTCTGAAACAGTAGGTAAAGGCTTACCCATGTGGTTACCTAAAGGAACAGAACTAAGATTACGCTTAGAGGATTTCTTGAAAAGGATACAAAGACGCTTTGGGTATGATCAGGTAATGACTCCTCATATTGGCAATAAGGATTTGTATGTAACTTCAGGTCATTATGAAAAGTATGGAAAAGACTCTTTTCAACCCATACATACTCCGGAGGAAAATGAAGAATATTTGCTTAAACCAATGAACTGTCCTCATCACTGTGAGATGTTTAGCTTTAAACCTCATTCCTATAAAGACTTACCTATTCGTTTAGCTGAGTTTGGTACAGTTTATCGTTATGAACAAAGTGGTGAGTTACATGGCTTAACTCGTGTTCGTGGATTTACTCAAGATGATGCTCATATCTTCTGTCGTCCTGACCAAGTAAAAGATGAGTTTCTGAATGTGGTAGATATTATATTTATTATATTCAAGGCTTTGGATTTTGAAAATTTTGAAGCTCAAATTTCGTTGAGAGATCCGGATGATAGAAGTAAGTATATCGGTAGTGATGAGAACTGGGAGAAAGCCGAACAAGCCATTATTGAAGCTTGTGAAGAAAAAGGTTTGAAAACAAAGATTGAATACGGAGAAGCTGCTTTCTATGGACCTAAACTGGATTTTATGGTTAGAGATGCCCTTGGTAGAAAATGGCAGTTAGGTACTATACAAGTTGATTATAATCTACCCGAGCGCTTCCAGTTGGAATATACAGGAGCTGATAATCAAAAACATCGTCCAGTAATGATTCATCGTGCCCCCTTTGGTTCTATGGAACGTTTTGTTGCTGTTTTAATTGAGCATACCGGTGGTAAATTTCCTATTTGGTTGACTCCGGATCAAGTAGCCATTCTGCCAATAAGTGAGAAGTTTAATGATTATGCAGAAAAAGTAAAACAGTTATTAGCCACTTACGATTTACGTGCAATCATTGATGATAGAAACGAGAAAATAGGGCGCAAGATTCGTGATAATGAAATGAAACGAATTCCTTATATGTTAATTGTAGGAGAAAAAGAGGCTGAAAACAATGAAGTTTCTATTCGAAAACAAGGCGAAGGAGATCAAGGGGTTATGAAAATTGAAGACTTTGCTAAAAAACTAGACGAAGAAGTTCAGAATGTTATAAAAAAGTGGTAGCTTTGTGTCGAAATTGATAAAAAGTACAACATTGTATTAATGAACTTATCTCATTGTACAATAATAGTTTAATTTAATTTAAGAAAAAGGAGCCGATAAGGAAAAAAACGCACTATGAATGATAAACTAAAAAGGCAATATAAAATTAACGGAGAAATTTATAGTAAAGAAGTCCGTATTGTGGGAGATGATGTTGAACCTAAAGTATATCCTCTTTCAGAAGCACTTAGTTTAGCAAGAGAACGTGGGTTGGATTTAGTAGAGATTTCTCCAAATGCAAAACCACCTGTGTGCAAGATTATCGACTTTTCTAAATTTATATATCAACAAAAAAAGCGTCTTAAAGAACAGAAGGCGAAACAAGTAAAGATTAATATTAAAGAAATTCGTTTCGGTCCACAAACTGAAGAGCACGATTATAACTTTAAGCTTAATCATGCAAAAGAATTTTTAAGTAGTGGTGATAAAGTTCGGGCTTTTGTATTCTTTAGAGGAAGATCAATCTTATTTAAAGAACAAGGAGAGATTTTATTGCTTCGTTTTGCTAAAGATTTAGAAGATTATGCTCGTGTAGACCAAATGCCTATCTTAGAAGGCAAACGAATGACGCTTCTATTATCTCCAAGCACAAAAAAGAAATAATATTAATATTTAGATTGAATTGAGAAGGTAGCTAGCGTGCAATTTAATTGGTATAGTACGTTACTATCATATTTATTAATTAATTATATAATAAGGAAGAAAAATGCCAAAGATGAAAACTAATTCCGGTTCCAAAAAAAGATTTACTCTTACCGGAACAGGTAAAATCAAAAGAAAGCATGCTTATCACAGTCATATTTTGACTAAGAAGTCTAAAAAGAGAAAGAAAAACTTAGTGAAATTCACTACAGTTGATAAGGCTGATGAGAATCAGTTGAAGGAACTCTTAGGAATGAAATAAGCAGGAGAGCATTATAAAAGTATTAATCGAGTGTTTAGCAAAAAAGAGCATTACTTAGTTAATGACGCTAACAATCAAAAGTAAAAAAAACTATGCCAAGATCGGTAAATCACGTTGCTTCAAGAGCAAGAAGAAAGAAAGTTTTGAAAGAAACAAGAGGTTATTTCGGTGCACGTAAAAATGTGTGGACCGTAGCTAAAAACTCTTGGGAAAAAGGTTTAACTTATGCTTATCGTGATAGAAAAGCAAAAAAGAGAAACTTCCGTTCATTATGGATACAGCGCATTAATGCAGCTGCTCGTTTGGAAGGTACAACCTATTCAAAACTAATGGGTATGATTAAAAAGTCAGGGATTGAAATTAACCGTAAGGTTTTAGCTGATTTAGCTGTAAATCATCCTGAAGCATTTAAAGCTATAGTAGACAAAGTAAAAGCTGCTTAATAGTTTTATTGAATAAAAAAGAAAAGTCCAATCTGAAATTTCAGATTGGACTTTTCTTTTTGAACCTTGTTGTGTTCTAAAATTGTATAGCTTTAGAAATAAGATTTTTTTTCACTGGATGGGGAGTCTGTTCTAAAATACAAACAAAGATAATTCTCTTTTAGTAAACACATGGTTTTACTAGTGACTTCGCTTTACTAGTGAGCTAATACTCTCTCTAAACTTTTGAGGTAAAAAATTGAGTTGGTATGAATAAAAAGGTGATGGTACACTTATTTGAACGAATAGAAGAAAAGATTTGTGATTTCGTTTCAATAGCTTCTTAAGGGAAAGAGAGTCAAAAGGAATGTTATTAGTTTTCTAGTAACTCTTTTAGGAAAGTATCTAATTCCTCGTCTAATCCTTTTAATAACTCATCACTAATGATTAGTGTGTCGTCGTCAATAAGTAATAACTCAGTGTAGGTATCTTTATTTTCGTCAACTAAAACAAAAGAGAATGGTTTGACTATAGGCATATCTTTAAATGAACCCTCGCTATTCATTCTATTGAGAATGGGAGAGATTAAGTTATCTAAAGCGTTATAGAACTCGTTTTTATTGTTGTTTCTTGTTTCAAACCCATTGATAGTACAAGTTGATAATATTTCATCATTATCATCAAAGAATAAAACCTCTCCAGTTTCTGGTGAAACGGAAATATAAACATCAGTAATTAAAGAAGAACCCTCTTCTGTTATAAGATTTTCAATAGCCTCTATGATGGAGTTCTCTATTAATTCTTGTATTTTTTTGTTTGTTTTCATTTGACTTGACTATTTACCTAACAAAGGTATAAAAAAACTACTATCTTATCTCAATTTTTAATTATTTTCGTCTTCAAATCTTTTCATTTGCTGTTCCAGCTTAAAACTATTTTCCTGTCTTTCTTTCAAGACATTTGCGTAGTTTTTTATGGGTAGATAATTTGATGAATTATAGATGAGTTTTGGATTCATATTTTGTATGCCATCAACTTTGTATGCCATATCTTGTGCAATAGTTACCCAGCGTACAGCTTCCTCAAAATTGTCCATCATTTCATAATACACGGCAATATTTAAACCGGCTTTCATTTTAGTTTCATCATGGTCAGCACTGTTGTATAAGTTATTCCATAACCTAAAGGCCTCTTCCCATTTGTATTCTTTAATTAGCTTATCAGCCTCCTTGAGAACTTTGTTGCCATTAGTATATAACAAACGTTCAGCAGTATTCCATTGAGGAACCAAGCGTGAAGCTAGCCTCTCACCTGCAAAGACAGAGGCTTCATCAACCAGTGATTTTTCTTTAATGTAGAAATTCATGGGATCATTTAAGTCCCAATAAATCGTATCTGTAATTTGATCCTTAAATATAGGGGTGCTTCTGGAAGGCATATAAGCTTTAATATTAGCCCTAACCTCAACCTGCAGTTGGCTAATTATAAGCCCTTCTCCAATGAGAAAATCTTCTTTTTTTGCATTCAGAATAATATTTTCAACAGCTACAAGAAAATCTACTTGTAAGAATTTGGTTAGATCTTCAATTTCTTGTGAAGTTAAAGGGTGGTTTTGATAATTATCTTCTTGGAGTTGAATAGCAGAATCGTAAATTACAACCTCATCAAAATAGTTGGCTTCAGCTAAATGTTCAGCCAATGACTCAGCAGTTAATGTTGCATCACCTAATAATAAAGCTTTTTGACTTTCCCATTTAGCCTTTGATTTCTGTGTAGTGTAATCAATCATGGCATTATTAACTATCCCTACTTTTCTAAGTTGTTCGGGAAAGTTAACAGCTGCAGGCTTTAAGTAGTCTATAGATATGACTTTAGTCGTCTGACAGGAACTTAGCAGCAGGAGGGTACACAGTCCCCATAAGGATATAATGATATTTACTTTTCTTTTCATGGAATTAGCTCTTTTAGGACTTTAAACAAAAATACAATATTTATAGAATAATCGGCTATTAACAGAAAATAAAGTTTCAACTTCCTGCTTCACTCTAGTTTGATAATCAGAATCTAGAGAATGATTTTGTTTTATTTAAAGTCATCTTCTTATAATTAACCTTAGAAATATCAGTATTTAAACAAGAGAAATCATTTGTGATTAGTGTCAGAACTTTGGGACTTTGCCCACTCTTGTTTTTGGTTGTTTAATTCAAATAGAAATTCTTCTATTAAAATGTTGATATAAATGAACAACTTAATTCATTCACTGTTAATGATAATATGAACCTATAAAAAATATATTATGAAGTTTTTTATCGATA
>CAZGUI010000048.1:0-18338 GCA_964528875.1 uncultured Bacteroides sp.
TAAGTGAGCGTCAACAGAAGAATGAGCGCTTGGATAAGATGAAACAAATTCTTTCCTCTTTAAATATTCAGGCATCTAATGATAACGAAGCTGAAACTTTGTTTTATGAAAAGGTAAAAAATGACCAAATCATAAACTCTGCAGGTGAAATACTTGCTGAGAAAGGTGGTTTTGAAATAGTAGTTAAAAAAGAATTGGCGGAACCTCTTGAGAATCGTCAACTACCTCTTTATGTTTGTGATATTGATGGTGAAACTAAATATGTTCTACCTCTATATGGTTCTGGATTATGGGGTGCACTTTGGGGTTATGTAGCTTTGAATGATGATAAAGATACAGTTTATGGTATCTACTTTTCACACGAAAGTGAAACTCCGGGGTTAGGTGCAGAGATTGCTGATCCTCATTTTCAAGATCAATTTACAGGTAAATTGTTGATGAAAGACAATAACATTGCTTTAAGTGTGGTTAAGTCTGGTCGTGTTTCTGATACGAACTATCAGGTGGACGGAATTACCGGAGGAACCATTACTTCTAATGGTGTAGATGAAATGTTGAAAAGATGTCTTGGACAATATCACGAATTTTTAACAGCTAAATAAGAAAGAAAGATGAGTAAATTATTTTCAAGAAAAAATAGAAATATACTTTCTACTCCTTTGACTTTAGATAATCCGGTTACCGTTCAGGTATTGGGTATTTGTTCTGCTTTAGCTGTAACAGCAAAGTTAGAACCTGCTATAGTAATGGGGTTGTCAGTAACTGTGATTGTAGCATTTGCTAATGTGATTATCTCTTTATTGAGAAAAACAATACCGAATCGTATTCGAATTATTGTTCAACTAGTAGTCGTTGCTGCGTTGGTTACAATCGTTAGTGAAGTGTTAAAGGCTTTTGCCTACGATGTAAGCGTTCAACTGTCTGTTTATGTAGGGTTAATTATTACCAACTGTATTCTGATGGGGCGTTTAGAGGCTTTTGCTATGGCTAATGGCCCTTGGGAGTCATTCTTGGATGGAGTAGGTAATGGTTTGGGGTATGCAAAGATTCTGCTTATTGTAGGTGTCTTTCGTGAGCTATTTGGAGCGGGAACTCTTTTGAATTTCCGTGTTATTCCTGAATCATTTTATGAGTTAGGCTATATAAACAATGGATTAATGGTGATGCCACCTATGGCTTTAATCCTTTGTGCTTGTATTATATGGTATGAGCGTAATAAACATAAAGAATTACAAGAAGAAGATTAAGTATAATAAGACAGTAGAAAGTTAAGTGTTTCTATAACTCTTGATTACTTTACTTCTAAATTCAAAAAACTATGGAATATTTAAGTTTATTTGTAAGATCGATTTTTGTCGAAAATATGATATTCGCATACTTCTTGGGTATGTGCTCATACCTTGCAGTATCGAAAAATGTTAAAACAGCTATGGGGTTAGGTATTGCTGTTACCTTTGTGTTGGTAGTAACTTTACCTATTAATTATCTGTTAGAAAATTATGTGCTAAAAGCTGATGCATTAGTTAAAGGAGTTGATTTGAGCTTTCTAAGCTTTATTCTTTTCATTGCTGTAATTGCGGCTATTGTGCAACTAGTGGAAATGATTGTTGAACGATATACTCCCAGTCTTTACAATTCATTGGGTATATTTTTACCTTTAATTGCTGTAAACTGTGCTATTATGGGTGGTTCATTATTTATGCAGCAAAAACAATTTGTGAATGTAGGTGAAGCTACAACTTATGCACTTGGTTCAGGAATAGGGTGGATTTTAGCTATTGTGGGTTTAGCTGCAATACGCGAAAAAATGGCTTATTCTAATGTGCCAGCTCCATTAAGAGGATTAGGTATTACTTTTATAGTAGTAGGATTAATGGCTATGGCCTTTATGTGTTTTTCTGGATTAAGTATATAAAATTGAAAAAAGAATAATATAATGACTTCTTTAATATTAACGAGTATAGGGGTTTTCTTAGGCATTATTCTATTGCTTGTAGTTATTCTCCTTGTATCAAAAAAATACCTGTCTCCCTCTGGAGAAGTAACCATCACTATCAATGGAAAGAAGGAGGTAAAAACAGAACCAGGAAACAGCTTGCTCTCAACTATGGCCGCTAACCAGATTTTCTTATCTTCTGCTTGTGGTGGAAAAGGTACTTGTGCTCAATGTACCTGTCAGGTAACTGAGGGTGGAGGTGAAATCTTATCTACAGAAAAAGTGCATTTTTCTCGTAAAGAGCAAAAAGATAAATGGCGCTTGAGTTGTCAGGTAAGAGTAAAGGAAGATATGAAGATTCAAATTGATGAATCCATTCTAGGTGTGAAGAAGTGGGAGTGTGAGGTTATTTCTAATAACAACGTTTCCACCTACATCAAAGAATTAATAGTAAAACTACCCGAAGGAGAACATATGGACTTTGTTCCCGGTAGCTATGCACAGATTGATATTCCTGAGTTCAATATCAACTTTAAAAACTTTGATGTTGCCAAAAGATATCATCATGATTGGGATGCTTATAAGATGTGGGACTTAAACTGTGTAAACGATGAGCCTACAATTCGTGCATACTCTATGGCTAACTATCCTGCTGAAGGAGATGTAATTACTCTGAATGTTCGTATTGCTACACCTCCTTTTGATAGAAAGAATGGTGGGTTTATGAACGTAAATCCGGGTATTGCTTCATCGTATATCTTTAATTTGAAGCCGGGCGATAAAGTGAAAATGAGTGGTCCTTATGGTGACTTCCATCCGATATTGAATTCTGAAAATGAGATGTTGTATATTGGTGGTGGTGCTGGTATGGCTCCATTGCGTGCACATTTGTTGCACCTATTAAAGACTCTGAAAATTAGTAATCGTAAGATTTCTTACTGGTACGGTGCTCGTTCTAAAAACGAGATATTCTATGAAGAGGACTTTAGAGCTTTGGAAAAAGAGTTCCCCAATTTCTCTTTCCATATTGCACTTAGTGCTCCATTACCCGAAGATAACTGGACAGGAGACACTGGATTTATTCACTCTGTGATTTATGATAAATACTTGAAAAATCATGAAGAACCTGAAGAGATAGAATATTATATGTGTGGGCCTGGGCCTATGAGTAATGCAGTAGAACATATGCTATATGACTTAGGTGTACCTCGTGAAAACTTATTGTTTGACGACTTTGGAGAATAATAATAGATAATCAGAAACGGTAGATGTAAGTTCATCTACCGTTTTTCTTTATAATCCCCCTTTGTATAATGGAAACTTTAATTAAACAATTAGGTATTGAGTCTTTAAATGAAATGCAGCAGCAAATGCTGGAATTAAAAGATGACTTTAAAGACATAATACTTCACTCTCCTACAGGTACAGGAAAAACACTGGCCTATCTTTTACCACTATCTGCAATATTAAAAGAATCGGATAAACTCCAATCGTTAATCATCGTACCTACTCGTGAATTGGCTTTGCAGGTAGAGAAGGTTTTTAATGATTTACAAACCCCTTGGAAGTGCGTTTGTTGCTATGGAGGGCACTCGGTTGAGATAGAAAAAAGTGCTATAGCTAACAAAAAACCAGAGGTACTAATAGGTACTCCGGGAAGACTGCTAGATCATCTTTCCCGTGCTTCTTTTAATCCACAAGCTATTGAGCTACTTATTATTGATGAATTCGATAAGGCGTTGGAATTAGGATTTCAGGAAGATATGGAGAAGATTATTCTTCAAATGGAAAATATCAGAAGGAGAATACTCATTTCAGCAACTTCTATGGATACCATACCGTCTTTTACTGGGGTTAAGGATGCACATAGATTGAATTTTTTAAGAGAAAACAAAACGTCTGAAAGCTTGAAATATTATGAGGTGTACTCTGAAGAGGTCGATAAAATTAACACCTTATATAATCTTTTAGGCTCATTCTCTGAGGGATCAACTATTGTGTTTTGCAACCACAGAGAGTCGGTTGAGCGAGTAAGTGCTTTATTGAATCAAAAGAAGTTTGTAAACGAAGCTTATCATGGAGGATTAGAGCAGTTAATAAGAGAGCGTTCCTTGATTAAGTTCAAGAATGGTAGCACATTGATTCTAGTAGCTACCGATTTAGCGTCCAGAGGATTGGACATCTCTAATGTCCAACATATTATTCACTATCATTTACCCTTGGATAGAGAGGCTTTTGTGCATAGAAATGGACGTACTGCCCGTTGGAATGAAACAGGTAGTGTTTATATGTTGTTGAACGAAAGAGAATCTCTTCCTGACTTTATTGATGAGAATTTCACCCCTTATAGTCTGAAAAACAATGAACTATTTCATGTGATTCCTCAATGGACTACCCTATATATAGGAAGGGGGAAGAAGCATAATATTAGTAAGGGAGATATCGCAGGGTTTTTCCATAAACAGGGAAAGCTAACCAAAGCCGAACTGGGTAGAATTGATTTGTTGGATTATTGTACGTTTGTAGCAGTTCCTCGTTCTAAAGTTCAACAAATTATTTATGAGGTGAAAAATGAGAAAATTAAAGGGGTAAAAACCATCATTGAAGAAGCCAAATAGAGTATGGGGTTTTAATTTGTTGGTTTGCTACTAACAAAAAGACGTCATAGCTACTCTCTTTATGTTAAAATGAAAGCAAAAAAGAAAAAAGGCTATTGAAATTATATCGAAAGGTTTGTTGTGAGCAAAAATAGTTGTACTTTTGACGAATATTTCACAAGCTAAATAATTTATTAAGATACATATATATAAAATTAAACTCAAATGAAAAAGCACAATTTTAATGCTGGACCATCTATTCTTCCACAAGAAGTCATTAAACAAACAGCAGAAGCTGTTTTAGATATTAATGGATCAGGACTTTCTGTATTGGAGATTAGTCATCGCTCCAAAGAGTTTCAGCCTATTATGGACGAGGCAGAAAGTTTGTTTAAAGAATTATTAAACATACCTGAAGGGTATTCGGTGCTTTTTTTAGGGGGCGGAGCTAGCCTACAGTTCTGTATGGTTCCTTTTAATTTTCTAAATAAAAAAGCAGCATACCTCAACACAGGTACATGGGCCAAAAAAGCAATGAAAGAGGCTAAATATTTTGGAGAAGTTGTAGAGGTTGCTTCTTCTGAAACAGATAATTATACTTATGTACCCAAAGGTTTTGATATACCTTCTGATGCAGATTATCTACATATTACAAGTAATAATACCATTTTTGGTACTGAGATGTCAACGGATTTAGATGTTGGTGTGCGTTTAATTTCAGATATGTCTTCTGATATTTTCTCAAGACCCATTGATATAACTAAGTATGACTGTATTTATGGT
The DNA here is from genome assembly GCA_964528875.1 of uncultured Bacteroides sp. Lineage (GTDB taxonomy): Bacteria > Bacteroidota > Bacteroidia > Bacteroidales > Bacteroidaceae > Bacteroides_E. The sequence continues at coordinate 5,317 of CAZGUI010000048.1, forward strand.
GGGGCTCAAAAGAATTTAGGACCAGCGGGTGTTGCTTTTGTTATTGTGAAAGATGATGCTTTAGGTAAATCAAATCGTGAAATACCTACTATGCTCAATTATAAAACGCATATATCTAAAGGGTCAATGTTTAATACACCTCCTGTACTTCCTATTTATTCTTCATTAATGACCTTGCGTTGGTTAAAAGAGCAAGGTGGAGTACAAGAGATGGAAAGACGTGCTATTGAACGTTCTACTCTTCTTTATAATGAAATCGATAATAATAAATTATTTGTTGGTACTGCTAAAAAAGAAGACCGTTCAAGAATGAATATCTGTTTTGTTATGGCTCCGGAATACAAAGAATTGGAGCAAGAGTTTTTAGCTTTTGCAACAGAAAGAGGTATTGTTGGAATTAAAGGACACCGTTCAGTAGGAGGTTTCCGTGCTTCTTGTTACAATGCCATGCCATTGGAAAGCGTACAATTCTTAGTGGATTGTATGAAAGATTTTGAGAATAAACATTCATAATAATTAGTATTAGCTCTTTTTATATTGGAAAGCAGCTTATACAAAAAAGAACATACAATGAAAGTATTAATAGCCACTGAAAAACCTTTTGCCAAAGTTGCTGTTGAAGGTATAAAAAAAGTGCTTCAAGAGGCTAATCTGGAAGTCGTTCTATTAGAAAAGTATGCCTCTAAATCCGATTTGTTAGAAGCAGTAAAAGATGTTCATGCAGTTATTATCCGTAGTGATGTTATAGATAAAGAGGTTTTTGATGCTGCCGAAGAACTTAAATTGGTAGTTCGTGCCGGTGCGGGTTTTGATAATGTTGATTTAGCTGAAGCAACAGCTAATGGTGTGTGTGTAATGAATACTCCGGGACAAAACTCTAATGCAGTAGCAGAATTAGTTTTTGGAATGCTTATTATGGCCATTAGAAACAATTATAATGGAACTGCCGGTTTAGAGCTTAAAGGAAAAAAACTAGGAATTCATGCTTGTGGGCATGTGGGACGCAATGTGATTAGAATTGCCAAAGGGTTTGATATGGATATCTATGGATTTGATCCTTATGCTAACCTTGAAGAGATGAAGAAAGATGGGGTTACCATGTTAGATTCTGTAGAGGATCTTTATGCAACGTGTAATTTCATTTCATTGCATTTACCTTATACTTCTGATACAGGGAAATCTATTTGTGCTGACTTATTAAATAGAATGCCGGATAAAGGGGTGTTAATTAATACAGCTCGTAAGGAAGTGATCGATGAAGAAAGTTTACTTGCTTTATTAAAAGAGCGTAAAGATTTAAAATATTATACCGATATTAAGCCTGCTGCTTCTGCTACCTTTAATGAGCTTTTTGCTGAAACGGGGCAATATTTTGAGACACCAAAGAAAATGGGAGCTCAAACTGCCGAAGCAAATATTAATGCAGGTATAGCTGCAGCAAAACAAACTGCAGAGTTTCTGAATGAAGGAATTGCTAGGTTTAAAGTAAATAAATAGGCTTCTTGTTTTTGAAATCTCTAAGGTCATAGAGGTTGATGATATAAAAAACGTGAGATCTAAACTTTTTAGGTCTCACGTTTTTTATTGTTTTTGATTTTCTGTTTTGTTGTTTTTACTAAGTTTCCAAAGAGTAGTATACTACCATATAGACTCTTCTTTATGCGTTTTATGGAAGCAAACATTTTATTTAAGAGTACTGGTATTCTTTTTTATACTCTGTAAAACGGGTGGACATTCATTAAAAAACATTACTGTGGATATACAATAAATTCTAGCTTAGTATATTTTTTAAAACGGTCTTTTCTGCTCAATCTCTAGATGCAGGTTAGTTGTATATTCCATTACTTCTTTCTAAAACTTAAATTACAAAATATATTTTATTCTCCTGGTCTTTTTTGAGGAAAATATCGTATATAAATTCATTTAATATTTTAGAATCACCGAAATCATTCATTTTAATACAACTATTGATATTTTTAAGTAGTTTTTAGAATAATAACAGCTAGATGTGTGTTATTTTTAATATATTTGTTATCGTGTGGGAACACGGAAGTGATTTGTATAACTATTTAATTAAAAACATAAAACATGAATGACCAATTTTCATTAGAAGGAAAAGTAGCATTAGTAACTGGTGGTACTTATGGTATCGGTATGGCTATGGCAAAAGCTTTAGGTAAAGCAGGAGCAAAAATCATCTTTAATGCTCGTACAGCAGATAAAGTAAAAGAAGCAGAACAAGAGTATCGTAACGATGGTTTTGACGCTTATGGTTATCAATGCGATGTTACTATTGAAAAAGAAGTACAGGCAATGGTTGATGACATTTCTAAAAAACACGGTGATGTTGATATTTTGATTAATAATGCAGGAATCATTAAACGTATTCCTGTTTTAGAAATGGAGGTTTCTGAATTTAAAGAAGTTATTGATATAGACTTGGTTGGTCCTTTTATCGTTTCTAAAGCTGTGGCTCCCGGTATGATTAAGAAAAAAGCAGGCAAAATCATAAATATCTGTTCAATGATGAGCGAGTTAGGTCGTGAAACTGTTTCGGCTTATGCGGCAGCTAAAGGAGGACTTAAAATGCTTACTAAAAACTTAGCTTGTGAATGGGCTGAACACAACATTCAAGTAAATGGTCTAGGCCCTGGCTATATTGCCACTCCACAAACTGCACCTTTGCGCACGGATGGTCATCCATTTAATAATTTCATTATTTCAAAAACTCCGGCTGCACGTTGGGGAACTCCGGAAGATCTTGAAGGTCCAGCTGTTTTCCTTGCCTCTAAAGCTTCAGATTTTGTAAATGGACATATTTTATATGTTGATGGAGGTATTTTAGCATACATTGGAAAACAACCTTGATTCTGATGAGAGGAGTTTAGTAGTCATTGAGTAGGCTTCTTTTCATCCTGTTTGCAATATGGATTTTAGGAAGTGAAGCCTGTTCTATAAGATGTTGCTACTAAAAACAATCTAAAGAACAAGACATATAATAGAAAGAATACATATGGATTTTTTACAAAACATATTAGACGGACTAAACATAGGTATTGGCTATATCATTGGTCTGGGAGCTAGCGTTATGATGCCTATAATCTTTACGATTATAGGAGTAGCTATGGGTATTAAAGTATCTAAAGCTGTACGGTCGGGTCTTTACGTGGGAGTTGGTTTTGTTGGATTAGGTGTAATTACCAAACTACTTACCGATAACCTTGGTCCAGCAGTTGACGCGTTGGCTACTATCTATAACCTTGAAACTGATATTCTAGATATTGGTTGGCCTGCTGCTGCAGAGGTTGCTTATAACACAGCGGTAGGAGCGGTTGTTATCCCCATCTGTTTAGCCATCAACATCTTGATGTTAGTTACACGTACCACACGTACTGTAAATATTGATATTTGGAATTTCTGGCATCACGCTTTCATTGGCTCCATTGTTGCTTTATCAACAGGTAGTTTTGGTTATGGAATTTTAGCAGCCTCAGTTTGTTACATCATTTCAATGGTGTTGGCCGACTTTACTGCTCCCGGCTTTGCCAAGTTCTATGATAAAATGGAAGGTATATCTATTCCACAACCATTTGTGGGTGCTTTTGCCCCTTTCGCCTGGATTATAAATAAAGGATTAGATTTAATTCCGGGAATCAATAAGGTGGAGATTGATGCTGAAGGAATGAAAAAGAAGTTTGGTTTGCTAGGAGAGCCTATTTTCTTAGGGGTAATTGTGGGTTGTCTTTTAGGGGCTCTTGCAAAATACGATTTAGCCAGAATACTTCAATTAGGTGTGATTTTAGGAGCGGTAATGGAACTGATTCCACGTATTACCAGCCTATTTATAGAAGGATTAGTACCTATTTCTGAAGGTACTAAAAAGTTAGTTGAAAAGAAATTCAAAGATAGTTCAGGTTTCTATATTGGAATGAGCCCGGCATTAGTTATTGGTCATCCGGTAACTTTGGTGGTAACCATTCTTTTAATCCCAGTATTACTATTTATTTCAGTAGTATTACCCGGGAATAAATTCCTTCCTCTAACTAGTTTAGCCGGTTTGTTCTATGTGTTCCCATTGGTTTTACCTATAACCAAAGGAAATGTATTGAAAACATTTATCATTGGATTAATTTTAATGGTAGGTGCAAATTATATGATTACCAATTTATCGGGTATCTTTACGCAATCAGTTGTACAAGTAACAGGAGATAAATATACTACAGGTCAACAAGTAGGTGCTATTGACTTTGCCGGAAGTCCATTGACTTGGGCCATTTACCAACTAACGGCAAATCTAAAATTGGTAGGTAGCATTGCCTTAGGTGCTGTTACTTTGGGACTTGTATTATGGAATAGAAAAAGAAACGTGGTAAATAAATAATAAATTTATAACATAATTAAAATAAAAAAGTATGAGAAAATTAGTATTGACATTGGTTTTGGCTTTATCTACTTTAGGTTTATGGGCACAAGGGCACATTAATTATGAGGTTCGTTTTGCTACAAACCCTGAAGACTTTAAAAGCTACGATACAGAGAGAATCAGAAAAGATTTTCATATGCCAACTGTATTTTCACAAAATAAGATCAACATGGTTTACTCTATGTACGATCGTTTTATTGTAGGAGGGGCACTTCCTGTTGGGCAATCTTTAACTTTGGATACTATTGATCCATTAAAAGCTCCAAACTTTTTGCATCGCAGAGAGTTGGGTATTATTAATGTAGGCGGTCCCGGTGTTGTTAAAGTTGGAAATAAAAGCTACGATTTAGACTTCAAAGAAGCTTTATATGTAGGTAGTGGAGATCACGAAGTTGTTTTTTCTTCAAAAAATGCTTCTAATCCTGCTAAATTCTATTTTAACTCGGCTACAGCTCATCATTCATATCCTGTGAAAAAGATTACTTTGAAAGATGCTAACGTAATTAAAGCAGGTTCTTTGGAAGAGTCTAACGACCGTGTAATTAATCAATTAATTGTTAAAGAAATCGTTCAGGTTTGTCAACTTCAAATGGGGTTAACAGAATTAAAACCAGGTAGTGTTTGGAATACAATGCCAGCTCATACACATACAAGACGTATGGAGGCTTACTTCTATTTCAATGTACCCGAAGGTCAAGCTGTATGTCACTATCTAGGAGCTCCTCAAGAGACCCGTCACATCTGGATGCATAACGAGCAAGCGGTTTTCTCTCCTGAATGGTCAATTCACTCTGGAGCCGGAACAACTAATTATACCTTTATCTGGGGTATGGCTGGTGAAAATCTAGACTATGGTGATATGGATGTAGTTAAACCTGATGAGTTAAGATAATACATCATCGTATATAAAACGATCTAGTGATTGTTAGCTAAACAAGCACTAGTTCTAAAAGCAAAAAAGAGAGAACTATAAATAATAGTTCTCTCTTTTTTACTTTTACATTACCTGTTGTGCTATCGTAAAGTATTATAGAAGTTGCGTTTCTCTAAATGCTGCATAAAGGTTAGCCCATTCATCTGCTAAACTCTGCATAGAAGGAAAAAGTAGGTTAGCTCCTTCGTTTAGTAATATACTGTCTTCTAAGGGACCGGTATTTACGGCAATGGTGAATATACCTGCTGATACAGCCGATTTTACACCTAGGGGGGCATTCTCCACTACAATAGCCTCATTAGCCTTGAATCCACCTTTTTTAAGAGCCATTAAGTAGGGTTCCGGGTGTGGTTTACCGTGTTTCACATCAAAAGCCGTAACCATAGATTGCGCATGAAAAGTATGTGGGAAATCTTTCTCTAATCTATCTAACAATGACTCTTGAGATGAGCCGGTAACTACTGTGGCTACCAAGTTGTTTTGTTTTACTTTTTCCAAAACATCTTTTGCTCCATTCATTGGTGTAGCTTCCGGTAAGTTGTTAAACTCTTGTTCTTTTAGGTTATATATACTCTCTATTTCTTCCGAGGTGGCATCCCGATTGAATTGTCTTTGGTATGCCCAGTTAATAGTACTAACACGGGTTCTGCCTTCGTGCAAATACGCATCTTTCTTACTGAAATTCAGGTCAAATGCCACAGAACTCTTATGCCAAGCTATGGCGTGGTATTTCATAGAGTCGTATAGAACACCATCCATATCGAATAAAGCAGCTTTTAGTGCTACTTGATTGTACTTTCTTTCTGCTAAAAAATCTTTAATAACCTTGTTGTAATTCATAAAACATTTAATTCTTTTCTATTCTCAAATTTACAAAAAAGACTAATCAGAATTGCTTTTGATTAGTCTTTTTCAGTTTTTACTTTAGATTGAATTATAACCTTTTCTGAATGGCTTTGGATTCTTCTTCAAAGCCTGGTTTATTCAATAGAGCAAACATATTCTTTTTGTATGCTTCAACACCGGGTTGGTTAAATGGATTAACGGCTAAAACATATCCACTGATACCACAAGCCCGTTCAAAGAAGTATAGTAACTGACCAATACTGTTTTCACTTAAATTAGGAAGTACAAGGCGTAGGTTAGGTACACCACCATCTACGTGTGCAATTTGAGTTCCTAGTTCAGCCATTTTATTAATCTCGTCCACTCTTTTTCCTTCCAAGTAGTTCAGTCCATCTAAGTTTTTTGCATCACCCGGAACAATGAGTTTATGATTTACCTTATCTATTGAAATTACAGTTTCAAAGATAGATCTTTCACCCTCTTGAATCCATTGGCCCATAGAGTGTAAGTCGGTAGAGAAGTCCACAGCGGCTGGGAATATACCTTTGTTCTCTTTTCCTTCTGACTCACCGTATAATTGTTTCCACCACTCACTGATATAGTGTAGTTTGGGATTGTAGTTCACTAAGATTTCAATCTTCTTACCTTGCTTGTATAAAGCATTACGTGTTGCAGCGTAGATAGCCGCCGGATTTTTTTCAAAGGGAACATCCGAAGCACACGCTTTTTCCATAGTTATAGCCCCTTCAATCAGTTGGTCGATGTCAAAACCTGCTACCGCAATAGGTAGAAGTCCTACAGGAGTTAAAACAGAAAAACGTCCCCCCACATTGTCAGGAATAATGAACGATTTGTATCCTTCCTCATCAGCTGTTACACGGGCTGCACCTTTCGATGCATCAGTAATAGCTACGATTACTTTTTTCGCTTCTTCTTTTCCTCTTTGATCTTCACATTGTTTTTTCAGCAAACGGAAAGCTAAAGCCGTTTCTGTAGTAGTTCCTGATTTAGAAATGTTGATTACTCCAAACTTCTTGTCTCTTAAAAACTCTGTTAGTTCGTATAAATAATCTTCACTGATATTATGTCCGGCATAGACAATAGCTGGAACTTTTCTTTCAGTATCAAAATTACTAAAGCTATTCGATAAAGCTTCAATAACTGCACGAGCTCCTAAATAGCTTCCACCAATTCCGGCAACAACCACTACATCACAGTTTTCCTGAAGTGTTTTGGCTGTTGCCTTTACATCATTCAAGTGTTCTTTTGTAATAGAGGAGGGGAGGTTTAACCATCCTAAGAAGTCATTCCCTTGTCCGGTTCCATTTTCTAAATCTTTTTGAGCTTTTACTACTGCATCTTTATATCCCAAAACCTCTTGTTCTGAAATAAAATCGAATGTTTTGTTAATGTTTAATTGTATCATTATGAGGTGTATTTAATGAATTATCTAAATAAAAGAGTAAGTTTTTTTATTTCTATCATTGGAGAAGAATTTTCATAGAGAATTCTATAAACGGCCTCCAAGATAGGCATATCTACTTGCATTTTTTTGTTGATTTCTTTGATGCAACGGGTACCGTAATATCCTTCAGCTATCATTTCCATTTCTATTTGAGCACTTTTTATGGAATATCCCTTGCCAATCATGGAACCAAAAATTCGGTTGCGACTGAAGTTAGAATAAATAGTAACCAAGAGATCTCCCAAATAAGCAGAGTCAGCTACATCTCTCTCCACAGGGTGCATAACACGTAAAAAACGATTCATTTCTTGTACTGCATTTGAGGTAAATACAGCCAGAAAATTATCTCCATATTTTAATCCACTGCAAATCCCGGCTCCAATGGCATATACATTTTTTAAAACAGAACCATATTCAATGCCTATTATATCTGCACTGACATCCGTCTTTATGTAATGACTCTCAAGCTGTCTGGAAAAAACCTCCGCTTTTTTTATGTCAGAACAAGCAATGGTTAAGTAAGACAAACGTTCCAAAGCAACCTCTTCTGCATGACAAGGTCCCGCTAAAGAAATAATCTGATCTTCGGGTACTTTGAACACTTCTTGAAAATACTGTGAAACAATCATATTCTCTTCCGGGACAATGCCCTTAATGGCAGAAACTATTGTTTTACCCGACAAATCTTCTGTCAGTTTGCTTAAGTGTTGTTTAAGATAGGGTGAAGGAGTGGCAAAAATTAAGGTATCTGCCTGACTCACAATCCAATTAATATCCGAGCTGAATTGAATATTTCGTGTCTTAAACCTGATGCTGGTTAAATAAGCCGGATTATGTCCTAGACTTTTGAAGTCAGCAATGCGATCCTCTCGTCGCATATACCAATATATGGAGGTGTTTCTAGACAATACCATTTTGGCAATGGCTGTAGCCCAACTACCTCCACCTATAACTGCAATTTTATTAGTTAATTTCATAGAGTAACTAGACAAACCTATGCTTTATTTAATTTTCTCTACCCACAATGAAACATCATTAACCGATGGGGCAGTAAGTCCTAAATTGTATTTTTTATTAACTTCAACAATGTCTTGTTGTATTTTTTGTGGATTAACCTCTTTCATGTCTTGTATTAGGTTGTATCCGGCCTTTTGAATAATGGGAATCCACTCTTCATCAATACCTAACGCTATGTATTTTTCGGCTGCATCTCTAATGGGTTTTTTCTCCGGGCGCATTTGTGGGAAGAATAGAACTTCCTGAATGGTAGTTTGTCCGGTGATTAACATCACTAAACGATCCATGCCGATTCCAATACCTGCTGTGGGAGGCATACCATATTCCAATGCACGCACAAAGTCCATATCAATAAACATCGCCTCATCATCTCCTTTCTTACCCAGTCTCATTTGCTCTTGGAAGCGCTCCAACTGATCAATGGGGTCGTTCAACTCGGAGTAGGCGTTGCATAGCTCTTTTCCATTCACAATGAGCTCAAAGCGCTCTGTAATTACCGGGTTGTCTCTGTGCTTTTTAGTCAAGGGAGACATCTCAATGGGATAATCAGTAATAAAAGTAGGCTGGATATAGTGGTCTTCACAGAACTCACCAAAGATTTCATCAATGAGTTTACCTTTACCCATAGAGTCGTCAATTTCCATATTTAGTTTAGTGCAAACTTCTCTTACCTGATTTTCATCCATACCATTCAAATCATAGCCTGTGAACTCTTTAATTGAATCTAACATGGAGATACGTTTGAAAGGAGCTTTTAAATTAATTGTTTTGTCCCCAACCTGAACCTCTGTCGTTCCGTTAACATCAAGGGCAATTTTCTCAATTAAGTTCTCTGTATATTTCATCATCCATTGATAGTCCTTATAAGCTACATACAGCTCCATTACCGTAAACTCAGGATTGTGTGTACGATCCATACCTTCATTTCGGAAGTTCTTAGAAAACTCATACACTCCATCAAAACCACCAATGATTAGTCTTTTTAGATACAACTCATTTGCAATTCTTAAATATAATGGGATATCCAATGCATTATGGTGAGTAATGAAAGGACGAGCAGCAGCTCCACCGGGAATTGATTGTAAAACTGGTGTTTCAACTTCTAAATAGCCCTCTGCATTGAAGTATTCTCTCATCGAGTTATATACTTTGGTTCTTTTTATAAAAATATCCCTAACTTCTTGATTAACTGTTAGGTCAACATACCTTCTACGGTAGCGAAGTTCCGGATCTTCAAATGTGTCGTGAGCCACCCCCTCTTTGTCGTATTTTACTATTGGTAAGGGGCGAATAGCTTTTGCCAATATAGTGAGGTTTTGAGCGTGTACACTGATTTCTCCCATTTTAGTTCTGAAAACATAGCCTTCTATGCCTACGTAATCTCCTAAATCCAGTAGTTTCTTAAAAACAGTGTTGTATAATTCTTTATTCTCGTCGGGACAGATGTCATCACGTGTAATATACACCTGAATACGTCCTTTTGAATCTTGAAGTTCTATGAATGAAGCCTTACCCATAATTCTACGACTCATGATTCGTCCGGCAATCGTTACCTGGCGTTTATCCTCTTCGTCGTCTTTGAATTCCTCTTTTATATCTGTAGAGTAAGCGTTGATTTTATACTCAGCTGCGGGGTATGGTTCAATCCCCATCTTGCGTAATTCTTGTAGACTATTTCTTCTTATAATCTCTTGTTCACTAAGTTCTAGTACATTCATTTTATATCAATATATAAATGGTTCAAAAGGCAAAAATACGAAAGTTTTTTCACATTATGCTACTAATATTATCCAAAAGGTCATCGCTTTATCTACAGCCTCTAAGAATAAATTGGTTCTTTCACTGTATCATCAGCTGGATAAAAGACTTTTTTCTTTCTCTGCATTATTAAAAAAACTTCCATTCATTTATCAGTGTTCCTTTTTTATCCCTTTTTTATTGAAGAAAATAGAGCTGCTAAATCTCTGTTTTATGCTTTATCTATACACCGTTTTTTCTTAAACAGGTGTTTACAGTTTATGTGGGTTGAGGTTCAATAATTGATTTTTATATCTAGTAAACATCCTTGATTTTTAATGTTTAACTAATCTTTTTAATAAAAGAAAAGGGTTTATATTTTATAGTAACCGGCAAATATAAGTTACCTTTGTAGGTTTTAACGACTGAAAAATCAAAGAAAAATTGAATTTATGCAAGTAAAAGGTGCTCCATTAACTTTGGGTACAGAGAAAGTATCCAAACTTCTCAAACAATATGCAATTCCTGCCATTATAGCACAAACAGCTACGTCATTATATAATATGATAGATAGCATCTTTATTGGTCACGGAGTTGGTCCTATGGCTTTATCCGGGCTAGCCGTCACCTTTCCTTTAATGAATTTAAGTACAGCTTTTGGTACATTAGTAGGAGTAGGTTCGGCAACGATGATTTCTATGCGTTTGGGACAAAAGGATTATAAAAGTGCTCAGAGTATATTGGGTAATGCGGTGGTCTTAAATGTTATTATAGGTAGTTTGTTTGCCCTGATAGCCTATCTCTTTCTAGATCCCATTCTCTATTTCTTTGGGGCTAGTGATGAAACACTACCCTATGCTCGTGATTATATGGAGATATTGCTCTTGGGAAATGTGGTGACTCATATGTATTTTGGGTTAAACAATATATTGAGGGCATCGGGGCAACCCAAGCAAGCCATGCGGGCAACTATTATGACTGTGGTGATTAATACCATTTTGGACCCTATTTTTATTTTTGGATTTGGGTGGGGCATCAAGGGAGCCGCCATAGCTACCGTAATGGGACAGTTAATTGCTTTACTTTGGCAGTTTAAGTTTTTTGCCAACGATGAGAATATATTACATTTTAAAAGAGGTATTTATAAATTAAAAAGACAGATTGTTACTCCGGCATTATCCATTGGTATCTCTCCTTTTTTAATGAATGTAGCTTCTTCCATGATTGTTATTTTAATTAATCAAGCTTTAGGTAGGCACGGAGGCGATTTAGCCATTGGAGCATTTGGTATAGTAAACCGAATAGAATATCTGTTTTTTATGGTTGTTTTTGGCTTTAATCAGGGAATGCAACCCATTGCCGGTTATAATTATGGTGCTCAGCAATACCCCCGAGTCACGGAAGTTTTGAAGTTAACCATTCGTTGGGCTACCCTCGTAACTTGTGTGGGGTTTGTTATAGGTATGGTGATACCCGAATTAGCGGTTTCATCATTTACACTGGATGAGGACTTAAAGAAACTATCGGTTCAAGGATTACGAATAACTACCCTAATGTTCCCTTTTATAGGGTTCCAAATGGTAACATCCAATTTCTTTCAAAGTATTGGTATGGTTAAGAAATCCATCTTTCTTTCCTTGACCCGTCAGGTACTTTTCTTAATTCCCAGTTTAATAATTGGAGCTCACTATTGGGGTGTTCTAGGTGTGTGGGTTAGTATTCCCTTTTCCGATTTTTTAGCTAGTATTACCTCAGGAGTTATGCTATGGAGACAATTTGTTTTCTTTAGGAAAAAAGGAGAGCAACACAAAGAAAAACAAATTGTGAATCAGAATGCTTGATACTGTTCTTTTTTAGTTATTTTTGAAAGAGAACACCGACTATTTGAAAAACATAAAGTTCATATGAATAAAGAAAAATTTATAATCAATGTGGGACGTCAATTAGGTAGTGGAGGACGATCCATAGGCAAAGAACTAGCCAAACGGTTTGGTATTCAATATTACGACAAACAACTATTATATCTTGCGGCCAAAGAGAGTGGTCTTCACGAACGTTTTTTTGAGAAAGCCGATGAAAAAGCTTCTAAAACTTTATGTGGAGGACTTTTTGGTTCACGTTTTCCTTTTCTTTCCGATGGAGGAATGATGGGGGGAAGCAGTTTTCTGAGTAACGATCAGTTGTTTAAGATACAAAGTGATGTCATGCGCAATTTGGCTGAAAAAGAATCGTCCCTTTTTGTAGGACGTTGTGCCGATTACATTTTACGAGATCATCCTCGTTGTGTCAATGTATTTATTTCGGCTGCGATGGACGATAGAATTAAGGCTTTTCAAAGTGGAAATAAAGGGGCTACAGAGGATGAGGCTCATGATTTTTTGGTGAAGGCCGATAGGAAACGTTCTTCTTATTATAATTATTATACGAATAAGGAGTGGGGGATGTCTTCCAGTTACCATCTATGTATTGATTCTTCTGCTTTGGGTATAGAAAAAACCACCTCTTTCATTGAGGAGTTTATTCGTGCCAAATTAGCATTATAAGAGTTTTTTCTCTCCTTTGTGAGAATAGAAACAAGCGATAAAGAAATGATTTTTTGC
>CAZGUI010000049.1:0-18160 GCA_964528875.1 uncultured Bacteroides sp.
TTGAGCTTTTGCGTCACTCAAGCTAATGTAGATGATAGAGAACCTCTTAAAAACGAATCATTTCTAAGGGCTGTTTTCGGCAAACTATATGGAGACAAAGGCTACATATCGAAACAGTTGCAAGAGTTACTTTTTGTTGATGGCGTTCATTTGGTGACAAGTATTCGCAACAACATGAAGAATTCCTTGATGACAATGGCTGACAAAATACTGCTTCGAAAGCGTTCTGTTATTGAGACTGTTAATGACGAGTTGAAGAATATTTGTCAAGTAGAACACTCCAGACATCGTTCGTTTGCAAATTTTGTAGCAAATCTAGTATCAGGCATCATAGCTTACAGTTTTTTACCCAAGAAACCCTCAATTAAGTACAGTACCATAAATGATGCCCAATTAGCTCTCTTTTATTAATCGAACTCAGGTTACAAGGAATATAGAAGTAAATATTTTTTATTTTTCTATTGAAATCGCTATTTATAATTATTCTGTATCTGTATATACCTAATTTATGCGATTGACTGTTTATTCGGAATACCTTTTCTTTGTCTTTGAAAACTTTAATAATTGAAAAATGGAAAAGATAGGTATATTTTATGGTACATCTACAGGGAATACAGAGTATGTAGCTAAACAGTTAGCAGACAAGTTAAATTTAAGTCCTTCTGCTCTTTTTGATATTTCTCAAGTGGACGGAGGACAAATTAATCAGTTTGATTTATTGATTTTTGGCTCTTCAACGCTTGGCTATGGAGATTTACAGGACGACTGGTATGATTTCATTGAAGAGGTAAAACGTACAGACTTATCGGGTAAAAAGGTTGCCGTTTTCGGTTTAGGCGATTCATCTTCTTATCCGGATACGTTTTGTGATGCAATAGGTTTAATTGCTACTGTAGCTCAAAAAGCAGGAGCAACTCTCATTGGTAATCAGGTTAACACATCAGACTATTTATTTGATGATTCTATTTCTGTAGTGAATGATGTGTTTTGTGGATTGCCTTTGGACGAGGATAATGAGCCAGATAAGACTGAAGACCGCATTGAGACATGGGTAAAACAATTAAAGGGTTCTTTGTGAAAAATGGAACAACTAAAAGTATTTGCTCACCAGTTATACGAGTGTAAGAAAGGAGTGCGAAGTATGGTTTTGTGTACGCTCTGTAATGATATAATGGTAGTAGCGCTACATAAAATTAAAGTTGCAAACCTGTATTATTATATTCAACCTATTAGTGAAACTAAGTATAATCTTTTTTTTGGTAAAAAAGAATGTATTCTAATGGTACAAGAATTTTGTAATAAACCTTTAAATGAGCTTTCTATAGAGGAAGATTTTATGCTAGGTGCTATTCTGGGATATGGTGTAGAAGAACAATGTCAGAGATATATGAAAAAAAGAAAAGCTTTAGAGTATCGTATAGTGGATTGAAGTACTTGCAAGTATTATAGAATGCCTATCCAAATAGATAGGTGTCTATAATACTTTTGCTTGTTTTTATTTATTCTACTTATCTAAAACTTCCCTAAACGATTGAATATAATACTGAAAAATCAAGTGGTTTTTCTTTTATTATGCATTAAGTTTTATACCCAAATCATAATTGTCCACAAGCCTTTAGGTATTTAGTTTCATTCAGTTTTAATGTTGCTTTTGCAGTTATGAGTTCTGCCCAAGCTTTTTGCCAAAGGGTTTGGGCTTCCAAGAAATCTGCTAGACTTTCCAAGCCTACTTCATAATGCTCCTTACTGGTTTTGAGATTTTCCTCTGCTTGCTCTAATGAGTTTGTTGTTATTTCCACTTCCAGTTTTGATTCATCCAGTTGATTATGAGCTTTCGTAACTTCTAATGTCATTTTTTCTATAGCATCTAATCGTTGTAATTCTGCTATTTGCTTTTCCGTTTGTTTTGCTCTAACCTTATTTATCCCCTCTCCCCATTGAAAGAGTGGAATACTAACTGATACTTGAGCAGAAAAGGACCCCCCATGCAGAAGTTTATCTCCATTCATTTTAGCTCCATCGTAATAATTCCAACCGGCACCTACTCCTATGTTAGGAAGGAATTGACTTCTAGTTAATTTGATGTCTTTACCTTTGAACTCAACTTGTTTAGCCAACATTTGATACTCAGGACGAGGAGTAATGTCAAATTCATTCTCAAACCGGATATCTTTAGGTATTGTTATTTCATTACTTGTTTTTATATCTGATGTTAATGGTACTCCTATGGTGTGGGCTAAGTTCATTCGGGCAAGAATAATTCCGTTTTCAGCCCTACGTAGCTGTAGTTTAGCTTCATTCTTTTTTACCTGAACTTTTAGAAGATCATTCTTAGACTTTAACCCTACTTCATAGGCATTTTCTACATTTCTGTATAACTCAGTAATAACTTCCATATATTTCTCTGCAGCTGCACATAGTTCCATTGTCTCTACCAATTGCCAATAAGCTTCATCAGTTAAAAGAATAACCTCTACACGAGACAATTCCTGGTTCAGTTGAGCAAGCTCTTTACTTATCTTAGACATAGAGTAACCGGCTCTAATTTTACCTCCTGTATATAGTGGTTGAAGTAATTGTATTCCTGCAGTCCATGTGTTCTTTAATGAGATCTCTATAGGTATTTCCGGTAGATACGCATACATTCCAAAGATTGGGCTTTCAGGAGTTGAACCAACACCTAAATTAGGAACCACACCACCTTGCCCATCCGGTATAAAAGTAGGTAGGTAGGCATCACCAAATCTTTTATCTATGGTTTGATTGCTAAATAAATACAAGCCTTGTGCTGATAATTTAGGGAAAAAATTGGATCGATACACACGAACCTCCTTTTTAGCTTTATCGATCTGCTTATCAGCAATTGTTTTATGGCGATTGTGTTGTAATGCCATTTCTCTACACTGCTCAAGGGTATAGAATTCTTGAGCTGTTACAGATAAAGAAAAAAGAACAATTAGTATAGTATATATTCGTTTCATAGCTTATTGCTTTTCTTCGATTTTTTGGGGTTTTATTCTGAAAAATATAGAATACAGAACAGGAATGAATAATAAAATAATCATGGTTCCAACAAATAGACCACCCATAATTGTTACTGCTAAAGAGCCAAACATATCATCCGTGAGTAACGGAATCATTCCTAGTATGGTGGTTAGAGATGCCATAACTACAGGTCTAAAGCGCGAAGCAGCACTTTCTAATAAGGCTGTTGTTGGTTCTACGCCTTTGTTTATTTGGAGTGTTACTTCATCCATTAATACAATTCCATTTTTTAC
This sequence comes from uncultured Bacteroides sp., assembly GCA_964528875.1. Classification (GTDB taxonomy): domain Bacteria; phylum Bacteroidota; class Bacteroidia; order Bacteroidales; family Bacteroidaceae; genus Bacteroides_E. The sequence continues at coordinate 3,279 of CAZGUI010000049.1, forward strand.
CATCATTCCTATAATTCCTAAAGCTCCTACAATAGCTACGAAGCCAAAAGTTTTACCTGATAGTAATACACTAAAAACAACGCCTATGGTAATTAAAGGAAGACAACATAAAATGACCAGGGGCTTTCTATAATCTTTAAATAATAATATAAGAATGGTAATCATTAAAACTATAGCTAGTGGATAACTATTGAATAAGTTGACCATACTCTCTGTACTGGCTTTACGTTCACCAAACCATTTGAGACTATAACCAGGAGGCAATTCTATGTTTTCTATTTTACTTCTTATTGATTGTCGTGCCTCTTCTGCACCAACACCTGGTATTGCATCACATTGGGCACGTATTGCTCTCTGTCCATTATAACGTATAACAAGTGGCTCTTCCCATTCAGCAGTAATCCCATCTACAGCTTGATTCAAAGGAACAGTGCCTATAGCAGAGGAAAGAATATCCTCTTCCGAAATGGAACCATTAATTATACCTTGTAATGTTTTCTTGTTCAACTGTCTAAGATTAGGTAGCATACTGAAAACCGGAGAGTTTTCAAGACCTTCTATGGGATTGCCCTCATTATTTACACTTTTAAGATAGATGGTTTGTTTCTTTTCTCCACAATAAAAGGCATCAGCAGGAATACCTCCCGTAGCCGTTAATATAGATACCCCTACATCTTGACGAGTAAGTCCCATATTTCGTGCGATGGGTTGGTTGAAGTTTGCAGTTATGGCAAGCGTTTGTGGTTCCCAGTCTCTCCTTACTAAATACGTCTTTGGTGAATCTTCCATAATATTTTCTGCTTGACTACAAAGTTCTTTTAGAACCTCAGGATCAGGACCGGAAAACTGTACTTCGATAGGATATTTCATGTACATTAAGTTATATCTTTTTAGACGAACATATGCATGAGGATAATTCGAGGAAAGATACTCTTGTATTTCTCCCATGGATTGAACTAAAACTTTGGGATTCTTAAAATCAATAATTAACTCACCATAAGATAAAGAAGGGTCAGCAATACTTCTAACTAAATTATAACGAGCAGGTGTTCCTCCAATTGAAGTTGTTATATGAGTGATTTCATCCCGAGTTTTAAGATATTCTTCAATCTCTTTTAAGTCTTCAATTACTTTTGTATTATTTATTCCCTCATCTAACTTGTATTCCATATAAAGTTGATCATAAGTCATATCGGGGAAGAATCCTTGAGGTAGAAATCTATAACAGAAAATGCTGCTGCCTACTAAAAAAAGAGCTATGAATACGGTTACTGTTTTATGATTTAAACACCATGAAAGTGTTGTACGTAATGCTCTGTAAAACTTAGAGTTGTGCATCTCCGAATCACCTTTAATCTTTATGTTTTTGAATAAGTTGTCGGCCATTATGGGGACATGCGTAAGGGCTAAAATCCAACTTAAGAGTAGAGATACAGCTAAGACAATGAATAGGTCACGAACATAAACACCTGCTTGATCCGGTGATAAAAAAATCGGAAAAAAAGCTAAGATGGCAATTAAAGTAGCACCTAATAGAGCCATGCCTGTTTGTCTACCTATTGATGTTAATGCTTCAGACCTTTTCATCCCACGTTGTAAATTGACTAGAATACCATCAATAATAACTATGGCATTGTCAACAAGCATTCCCATAGCTAAAATAAATGAAGCGAGAGAAACCCTCTGTAGAGTACCATCAAAGATGTTAAGGACTAGAAATGAGCCAAAAACAATAGTTACTAAGCTCATACCGATGATCAATCCACTACGGAACCCCATGGTAAACATCAGTACAATAACTACAATGATAACCGATTCTACCAGATTGATAAGAAATGAACCCAAAGAATCTTTTACTCTGTCGGGTTGAAAAAACACTTTATGAAAGTTTATACCCGCAGGAATTCTAGACGCTTCGAGTTCTGCTATTTTTTCTTCTACTTTACGCCCCAATTTTGTGATATCAGTTCCCTTTTCTGCAGCGATAGCGAAACCAAAAGCCCGTTCTCCATCGTACCACATCTGATTCATCGTGGTGTTTTCGTAATCGGTATAAACATTGGCAATATCACGCAAATAAAGTTGATCATCCTCATGACCTTGGAGGAGCAGGTTACGAATGTCATCCACCACTTTATATTTGTCGTTGACAGTTACACGTAGACGATAATCACCTGCTTCATAATATCCTGAATAAACCGTTTGGTTTTGATCGCTTAAAGTGCTGAGTACTTCAAAGGGGTGTACCCCTAAGTTTGCCATTTTTTCTTCAATCAATTCAATATTGATGCACTCTTCCCGTTCGCCATAAACTTGGATATCACCAATTCCTTTAATAGATTGAATCTCTCTTTTTATCATTTCAATGTATCGGGCAAGTTCTCTATCACCAAAACCTTCAGTAGTAATGGCATAAAACATACCGTACATATCCCCAAAGTCATCCCTTACGATCGATGCCATTGCTCCTTTGGGGAGTTGAGATTGTATATTACTTACTTTTCTACGTAGTAAATCCCAGTATTGCTCTACTTCATCATCCGGAGCTTCGGAGGTTAGTTCTACTGTAATCATAGATAAATCGTTCATTGATCTACTGCTTACAGCATCTAAGTGATGCATACTGCGTATACTTTTTTCCAATAAGTCAGTTACCTCTAATTCCACCTCATAGGCTGAAGCCCCCGGATAGGGAGTAATAATCATTGCTTGTTTTACCTTTATTTCAGGATCTTCCAACTTGCTCATACTTCTAAAAGCTAAAAAACCTCCAATAAGAAGAATTGCAATAAGAAAATGTACTAAAGGCCGATTGGCTAATGCTAGTTTTCCTAAATCAATCATAATAAACCTCCTTTATTCGTGTCAGATGTAGGTTTGATCACTTTAACCTTTTGATTCTCTTTTAGTGAGTTTACTCCCGCAGATACAATTATTTCCCCAGGAGTTAAACCTTCTGAAATAATAACCATTCCATTTCGTTTGATTTGTAGTAGCTTAACTTCTCGAGCATTAATCAATTCTTTTTCGGGATTATAAATCCAAACAGAACACTGACCATTAATCTCTCTTATGGAAGATAAAGGTATAAGTGTAAGTTGAGATTGATTTGACGATTCTGTTGAACGTTTTATCTTTATGGTTGCGGTCATACCCGGTGTGGGTAAAATAGCTTGAGGTTCTGGAATAAAAGCTAAACGTACAGTGTATAATTGATTTAAGTTTGCCTTTTGATTGATAGATATCAGTTTTAACGGATATTTTATCGTTGGATTTCTATCTATAGTACAATAGTAGTCAATAAATTCATTTCTTCTTAAGTAATCAGTCGCAGGGATATGAACTTCCACCTCTAACGCATTCTGATTAAACATGGATACAATGGGATATCCGGCTGCTACAATTTCGTTGGAGTTGAAATGCTTCTTTTGTATGTATCCATTGAATGGGGCATAAATACGAGTATCAGCAAGAGCTTTCTCATGAGCTTTTAGTTTTGCTGTAATCTGTTCTAGTCCATAAGTTGCTTTTTCAAAGTCACTTTTTGAAACACTACCTTTTTCGTATAAAGTAATAATTCGCTCTGCATTACCTTTAATTGTATTATATTCTGCACGTGTTGCCGATAATTGATAGGTGTAATCGGTCGGATCAAGATAAGCTAGTAAGTCTCCTTTTTTTACTTTACTTCCCGCATTAATCAACACTTTTTGTATAGTTCCACTTACTTGAAAAGCTAAATCGATATCCTCACTGGATTTTATTTTTCCCGGATATGAAATTTCTAATTCATTACTACGTGATTTTACTGTGTCAACTTTTACAGTAATCGTTTTATCTGTTGAAGTTTGCTCTTTTGATGAGCAAGCTACCAGTAATAGGCCTAAAATAAAACAAACTGCCTTTAATCCTTTTTTCATAAAATTCATCGTCTTAGGTGATTAACTTACTCCTGTAATTAAATTAGTTGTGCAACTATCTTTGTCTGCTTCTATTATTCCAATGAGCTGAAAACCTGATGTTTTTTATCAACGAAACTAATTATTCTTATGGTTTTTCCCTCTAAGGTAATTATAATCTACTTATTGATACATATAAAAGTTGTAGGTTTTAGTCTAATTTATTGCCATAATTTTATACCTATCAGATTTTTTATCGTCAATGTAATGAAAACAGATTAACTTGTCGTTGTAATAGTTGTTTTGCTATCTATGTGTTTTTCTTCTTGGAAAACTATTTATCATTACAACGTTTTGTGCTAGATATTTGTTTTGCTTTAGGCGAAAGTTTTTAATACATAAAAAAGTTAAATGTTTCTATGTCGCTTGATATTGATCCATCATATTCTATGAAAGTATTTTAACCGAAGATTGAAAGTTCCCTGTTCTATAGGAAAGCGATTGTTTTTAGAGGGTGGAAAAGACTATTTTGAATTCTTTTAATCGGAGTAAAAGGTAATAAACAAAGATGTGTTTTGTTGTCTTTTCTTGTGATAGAGGAGAATTGGAAAAGTATACAGTTGAGCTGTACACTAAAAGAGGCTGATGTTTTTATAATCCATCAGCCTCTTTGTTTATTTTATTTCGATATTTTCTTTCATATCGATTTCTTCACCTTTCGCATCATAAAAGATATACTGGAGAAACGCCAGTTTCTGATTAGGTATTATTTTTATACCAAATCCATATTGCATTTGCCATTTTCTTTTCATGGAAACAACTCCCTGGTTGATATAGGCTGCAACATACGGATGAAGGTGTAGAGAAAATTTCTTTATCTTCATTTTATGAACAAGATAATCTATCTTGCTTTCTAGTGCATCTGTAAACAGAATGGATGGTTTGATTTTTCCTTCGCCAAAACAAGTAGGGCAAGTTTCTGCTGTATCTACCGTCATTGCCGGACGTACACGCTGTCTAGTAATTTGCATCAAGCCAAACTTGCTTAAAGGTAATATGTTATGTTTGGCTCTGTCTTTCTGCATGTTAGAACACATCCGCTCATAAAGCTTTTGTCGGTTGGAAGAGTCAGCCATATCAATAAAATCAACGACTATAATTCCTCCTATATCTCTTAACCGAAGCTGACGTGCAATTTCATCTGCAGCACCTAAGTTTACCTCTAATGCATTGGCTTCTTGTCCGTTGGCATTTTTTGTTCTATTGCCACTGTTTACATCAATAGCGTATAAAGCCTCAGTCCTCTCAATAATTAAATAGGCTCCACGCTTATAAGATACTGTTTTTCCAAACGAGGAATGTACCTGTTTGGTAATGTTGAAATGATCAAATATAGGTTGTTTACTACTATATAACTTTACAATCTTAACTCTATCCGGAGCTATTATAGATATGTAATTTTTAATTTCATTGTAAACCTCTTGGTTATTAACGTAAATATTTTCGAAAGAAGGATTGAATAAATCCCTTAAAATAGCAACTGTGCGACTGGTTTCTTCGTGAAGAAGAGTTGGAAACTTAGTCGCTAGTTGTGTTTTACGTGTTAAATCTAACCATCGATTGACTAATGCTTTTAATTCGCTGTCAAGTTCAGCCACTCGTTTACCTTCTGCTGCTGTACGCACAATAACTCCTAAGTTTTGTGGTTTTATACTTAGCATCAGTTGCTTTAAACGTGCTCTTTCACCACTTGATTTGATTTTTGTGGAGATAGAAACTTTATCATTAAAGGGGATAAGAACTAAGTTTCTTCCGGCAAAGGATAGTTCGGATGAAAGGCGAGGGCCTTTAGTTGAGATGGGTTCTTTTACTACTTGAACCACAACTTCTTGACCAACTTTAAGAACATCTGTTATTGTGCCATCCTTTTTAAGATCTGGTAGGATGGGTGCTTTAGTTATAGATGCTAATTTCTTTTTGTTACTGGTAACGTGCCTAACAAATTGATCTAATGAATTGAATTGAGGACCTAAATCTAAATAATGAAGAAAAGCGTCTTTCTCATAACCGACATTAACGAAACAGGCATTGAGTCCAGGCATCAGTTTTTTGACGCGGCCAAAGTATATATTCCCCACAGAGAAAGTATTTGAACTTTCTTCGCTCTGAAGCTCTACTAGGTTTCTGTCTTCTAGTAAAGCAATAGACACTTCTTTGGGTTGTACATCTACTACCAGTTCGCTTGTCACAGTTATTTAAATTTTACTTTTATGATTATTAGCTTAATTGTTTTATAAAACAAACTTGGAAGCAAAAACCCCCAAGTTCGTTCTATATGCTCTTAAAGACCTAATAGTTACTTTTTGCTTTTATGTCTATTTTTTCTTAGTCTTTTCTTACGTTTGTGCGTAGACATTTTACGTCTTTTTTTCTTTTTTCCACTTGGCATATTCTTTTGCTTTAGAGGGTTAATACTTTAATATATAGTTTTTTAATCTTTCTTCTTATTTAACCTTGTTGTTGTCTTTTACTGCACCAGTAAACATCTTAGAAGGTTTAAATGAAGGTATATAATGTTCAGGAATAATGATTGTTGTGTTTCTGGAAATATTACGAGCTGTTTTTTCAGCTCTTTTCTTTACTATGAAACTACCAAAGCCGCGAAGATATACATTTTCATTTGAAGCTAAAGAGTCTTTTATAACTTCCATGAAGGTTTCTACCGCAGCAAGTGCTGTCGCTTTTTCTATTCCAGTTCTTTTTGAAATTTCGTTTACAACGTCTGCTTTAGTCATCTTGATTTAAATAATTTATTTTGTTTTTTTATCTGTTGTTAAAATTTAGCACGTAAAGATATAGCTTTTTCGTGTTGCAAAAAAATATTAAACAACAAAAAACACTAAACAATAATCTTCCTTCCTTTTGATAGCTAACCAATTATAGCATTTTCTGTATTTCAAAAGTGATATAAAATAACTATCTTTTTTAATCTTGCAAATAAGGTTGACTTTTTATTATCCGGACATAAAGATACCTTATTTATATAGAGAGAAAAGAGTGGCTTTGTAGATTAAGGTTTTATAAAATGAGTTTCCGGGAGCTAATATAATAATATAGTGTTTTTTTGTTATTCTGCTTTAATTATCGGGAAAACGTTCCTTATAAATATCTTCTAATCGTAATAATTCATCTCTATGTTGAGCAGCTTCCATAAATTCTAATTGTTTCGCTGCCTCTTTCATTAACTTACGGGTACGATCAATGCTCTTTTGAAGTTGATTTCTATCCATATATTGTACAATAGGATCGGCCGCAATGTGGGTTGTCTCCGGTTCAATGTATGCACCTTCTTCTACTCTAAGATTTTTATGATCTTTAAATACCGATAAGTTTCTGGCTTTCTTTATTTGTTGCGGAGTTATATTATGCTCTTCATTATAGGCTATTTGTTTGGCTCTTCTTCGGTTAGTCTCATCTATGGTTAACTGCATACTATTGGTTATTTTATCCGCATACATAATGACCATACCATTTACATTTCTTGCCGCACGTCCTGCTGTTTGTGTAAGCGATCGATGTGAGCGTAAGAATCCCTCCTTATCAGCATCTAAAATGGCAACCAGTGAAACTTCAGGTAAGTCTAACCCTTCACGAAGCAGGTTTACTCCAATGAGCACGTCATAAAATCCTTGTCGCAAATCATCCATAATTTTCACTCTTTCCAAGGTATCTACATCACTGTGAATATAATTGCAGCGTACGTCGTGATTCAGTAGGTATTCGGTTAGTTCCTCTGCCATGCGTTTGGTTAGAGTTGTAATGAGTACACGTTCTTTCCTTTCTACTCGCAACTGAATTTCCTCCATTAAATCATCTATCTGATTCATACTGGGACGAACCTCTATTTTAGGGTCTAGTAATCCGGTGGGTCGTATGACTTGTTCTATAATTATCCCTTCCGACTTTTCCAATTCATACTCGGCAGGGGTAGCACTCACATAAATCACTTCTTTAGCTATCTCCTCAAATTCCTCAAACTTTAAAGGACGATTGTCCAATGCTGCCGGTAGGCGAAAACCATATTCCACTAAGTTCTCTTTTCGGGAACGATCTCCACCATACATAGCTCGTATTTGAGGAATACTAACGTGACTCTCATCAATAACAATTAAAAAATCGTCGGGAAAAAAGTCCAATAGACAGTAGGGGCGTGTGCCCGGTTCTCTACCATCAAAGTATCGGGAATAATTTTCAATACCCGAACAGTGTCCCAACTCACGTAACATTTCCATATCGTAGGTTACTCGTTCGTATAATCGTTTCGCTTCATAAGGTTTTCCTATAGATTGAAAATAATCTACACGTTGGGTTAAATCGTCTTCAATTTGATGAATGGCTTTTAAGGTACTATCTTTCGTTGTCATAAAAAGATTGGCAGGATAGACCTTGTAACTATCAAATGCTGCAATGGTGCTACCTGTTATTGGATCGACCTCTTCGATTAAATCGATTTCATCACCCCAAAAAACAATACGTAAAATGTGATCCGAATAGGCTAAATAGATATCAACGGTATCGCCTTTGACCCTGAAGTTACCTCTATTTAACTCCATGTCGTTTCGTAAATATAAGCTATCTACTAACCGACGTAAGAAAACATTCCGATTGATGGTTTTTCCACGTATAATCTCAATTACATTATTATAAAAGTCTGAAGGGTTCCCCATTCCATAGATACAAGAAACCGAAGATACTACCAACACATCTTTCCTGCCGGAAAGTAAAGAGGAGGTGGCGGCTAAACGAAGTTTATCAATTTCATCGTTTATAGCCAAGTCTTTTTCAATATAGGTGTCTGTAGTGGGTAAATAGGCTTCCGGCTGATAATAATCGTAATACGATACATAATATTCAATGGCATTGTTCGGAAAGAAATTTTTAAACTCACCGTATAACTGAGCAGCCAAAGTTTTATTGTGGCTTAAAACTAAAGTTGGTTTATTGATGTTAGCTACCACATTGGCTATGGTAAAAGTTTTACCCGATCCTGTAACCCCAAGTAAAGTTTGTCCGGGAATACTGTTTTGTATTCCCTCAGTAAGTTGCTTAATGGCTTCGGGTTGATCTCCCGTTGGCTTAAATTCAGCCGTTAATTCAAATTTCATAACCGATACCCTCCTTTGTCGAAAATTGTAGTTTGCAAAGTTACTACTTTTCAGCTTAATAGAGTGGTTCATTTCCTTTTCTCTTGATGGAAAAACGTCGAAAAAGCTAAAGTCGATTCAGTAATGATTAAATGCATACTCTTGCTTAAAAGTTTTAAGAACTTACTATTAGTTAACTTGTTTGGATTATTTAGCGAACTAGAGTGCCCTTTTCTTTACGCTTTTGACGGAAAGACACCTTTTTCTACTTGTTCCTTTCTTTAGTATGAGAGTAATAGAACGCTAATGTATTCTATTAGAATCTCCACATTATTCTAAAAAAAGTGAAGCTGTTTTTTACCAAAAGCACTATTAATACAAGAGCCATATTATAGGTCTGGGACCTAAGCCTCCTCGGTCTAGGACTAAAGGGTGCTCGGTCTAGGACCGAAGGGTGTTCAGTCCTAGACCGACCAACTTTTTATTTTATCTCGCTTGTGGGGCTTGTGAGGGCGATTGTTTTTTTTGTTTTTTGGGAGATATAATGGCTGGATTTTTAAGGGTAATTACATCGAGAAAAAAGCAGATAAAAAGAGAAATAATAAAAGAAATAAGGAGGTAATTATCCTACAATTAGCTTCCTTATTATTAATAAATTCCGTTTCTTTGCATGAATATATTATCAAAAGAATAGTTTCTCTGACAAAAACACAGACACTGATATGATTTGGAACGAAAGTATGGAGACCATGGATCGTGCAGAATTAAGAAAGATTCAAGATGTACGATTGAAGCGAATGGTAGATTATGTATATCATAACACTCCTTTTTATAGAAAAAAAATGCAGGAAATGGATATAACTCCTGATGATATACAAGGGTTAGATGATATTGTTAAATTGCCTTTTACTAATAAATTAGACTTAAGAGATAATTATCCTTTTGGGCTTTGTGCCGTTCCTACATCAATGATTGCCCGTTTTCATGCTTCATCGGGAACTACAGGTAAACCTACTGTTGTGGGATATACCCGTAAGGATCTGTTTACTTGGACTGAGTGTCTATCGCGTGCTTTTAGTGCCTTTGGTGCCAATGCTACGGATGTTTTTCAAGTCTCTTATGGCTATGGATTATTCACCGGAGGATTGGGTGCACATTATGGAGCAGAAAATATAGGTGCTTCTGTTATTCCTACTTCCAGTGGGAATACCGATAAGCAAATAACCATTATGTATGACTTTGGCTCTACGGTGTTGTGTAGTACCCCTTCGTATGCACTTTATTTAGCCGATGCGATTAAAGATTCCGGTTTTTCTCGTGACGGATTTAAGCTGAAAATCGGAGTTCTAGGTGCTGAGCCTTGGAGTGAGGAGATGCGTCGTGAAATAGAAAATAAGTTACAAATAAAAGCGTATGACATCTATGGATTAAGTGAAATAGCTGGTCCGGGTGTTGCGTACGAATGTGAATGTCAGGCGGGATCACATATCAATGAAGATCATTTTTTTCCTGAAATAATAAATCCGGTAACCTTGGAGCCTGTTGCTCCCGGTGAGGTGGGTGAATTGGTTTTTACTCATCTAACCAAAGAAGGAATGCCTTTACTGCGTTATCGAACCAAAGACTTAACTTCATTGAATGATGAACGCTGTGAGTGTGGACGTAGTTTTGTGCGTATGAGTCGCATTATGGGACGTAGTGATGATATGTTGATTATTCGTGGAGTAAATGTTTTCCCTACCCAAATAGAATCAGTTATATTGGAATTGGATGAGTTTGAGCCTCACTATCAATTGGTTGTTGATAGAGTAAACAATACCGACACCATGGAACTTCGTGTAGAAGTTAATTCGGATTTTTATTCGGATGAAATCAATAAAATGATTAATTTAAGGAATAAACTGAAGGCTCGTTTACATAGTGTACTGGGATTAGGAGTTGATGTGAAAATAGTTGAACCCAGAAGTATTGAGCGAAGCACAGGTAAAGCAAAAAGAATTATTGATAACCGAAAATTATAAATCTATGATTGCGAAACAATTATCTATTTTCTTGGAAAATAAATCAGGTAGATTAACCGAGGTAACCCAAGTATTAGCAGAAGAAAACATAAACCTTTCGGCTTTGTGTATTGCAGAGAATGCAGATTTTGGCATCTTAAGAGGTGTTGTTTCTGATCCCGATCGTGCTTATAAGGTTTTGAAAGAGAAGCATTTTGCTGTTCAGGTGACTGATGTCATTGGTATTTCTTGCCCCAATGTGCCGGGCTCTCTGGCTGGAGTCTTAAAATCTTTATCCGACGAAGGTGTGTTTATAGAGTATATGTACTCCTTTGCTAATAATGATCACGCTAATGTGGTTATTCGACCTAACGATATGGAGAAGTGTATAGAGGTTTTACAAAGAACGAATGTGGATTTATTAAAAGCCAATACACTTTATAAACTATAATCTGAACCTTTTGAATCAAGATGCATCATTTTACAATACAAATAGTGGATGGCGAGGTGAGTCATCCACTATTGCGTTTAAATAGTCACCTCAACTTTGAGTTAAACTCGGATGAGCATCTGGCTATTGTTGGATTAAATGGAGCAGGGAAAAGTCTGTTTGTGCATATTCTATTGGGAAAATATGCTTTACGGAAAGGGAAAATCTCCTATAATTTCTCTCCCTCACCTACAACTGCTGCTTATCAAAACATTCAGTATTTAGAGTTTCGTGATGGATATGGTGTTGCCGATTCAACCTACTATTACCAGCAGCGTTGGAATAGTTGGGATACAGATGAATATCCTACGGTAAAGGAGTTTTTAGCTGTTGACTCATTGGCAGAGGGTATATTATCTGTTGCTGAGATTATTCATTTGTTGCGATTGGAAGAATTGTTTTCTAAACGTATCGTCTTTTTATCAAGTGGAGAATTAAGACGGGTTCAATTAGCCAGGGTGTTATTCAAGCAACCTCGTATATTAATTCTGGATAATCCTTTAATTGGGTTAGATGTTCCGACACGTACCTCGCTTTTGACTCTTTTGAATCGCATTGCCCGGTTTAACAATTTACAGCTTATTGTAGTGATACCAACTGGCGAAACACTTCCGGATTTTATTACACACGTATTACCTATTGAAGCTAAGAGAGTACAACCTAAAATAAGTAAACAAGAATATCTGAACAAGGACACTTTGAATTGCTCTCAGCGCGTGGAATGGGAGGTTGGGATAACTCAAAGCCTAAATTCTTGGGTAGTACCTCATTTGCAGTCGGTAAGTAGTTCTGCGGAAATAGTACGTTTGAATAATGTGAGTCTAGGATATGATGGAGTGCAGATATTGAAAAATATGAATTGGGTTATACATCGAGGAGAGAAGTGGCAGCTAACGGGTGAAAATGGAACAGGTAAATCAGCTCTTTTGAGTTTGATTTATGCCGATAACCCTCAATCGTATGCACAAGATTTATATTTGTTTGGAAAGAAACGTGGAACCGGAGAGAGTATTTGGGATATAAAAAGCAGAATTGGCTATTTAAGTCCTGAAATGCATCGTGCTTTTCTGAAACCTATTTCTGTTATGGATACAGTGGCTTCTGGTTTGCATAATCACATGGGATTAGTTAAGAAAATTACTTTGGAAGAACAGACTATTTGTTTGTATTGGATGAAGTTGTTTTCCATAGATCATTTAACAGATCAATCGTTTTTGCAATTATCCAGTGGAGAACAAAGACTAACCTTATTGGTACGTGCTTTTGTTAAAAATCCCGAGTTACTCATTTTGGATGAGCCTTTTCACGGTTTGGATGGTATCCAAAGTCAAAAGGTAAAGCACTTGATAGAAAGCTATTGTTCGTTACCCCACAAGACCTTAATTATGGTAACTCATAACGAACAAGATTTTCCAAAAATAATGACTCATTCTCTGCATTTAGAAAAGAATAATTTATATTTGATAACGAAAAAATAAAATAATCAGATGAAAGAAAAACAACATACTTATACGTTCGATAATGGATATAGTATAAGAGAAGCTCAGATAGAAGATTCAGAAACCATCTTTACTGCATTGGATGAAAATAGAACCTATTTTTCAAAGTGGCTCTATTTTGTGCCTTTTATGCAATCGGTAGAAGATGAGATTGGTTTTATGACTGCAACACTAGCTCAGCCTTATGAGAGTCGTGACATTGTTTTTATGATTGAGAAAGGGAGTGAGTTTTGTGGGTTGATAGGTTTTGTGAATACAAATAGGCTGAGTAATAAAACGGAAATTGGTTATTGGTTACTTCCTGCTCATCAGGGCAAAGGAGTAGTTACCCGAGCTGTTACGCATTTAACCTCTTGGGCTTTTGAAGAGTGGGGGATGAATAGGGTAAAAATACAATGTGCAGAAGAAAATACAGAAAGCAACAGAGTTCCTCAACGATTAGGGTTTGTAAAAGAGGGTATTGAGCGCGACGGTCAACTCCTTCCTTCGGGTGAGTATGTTGGGTTATGTATTTATAGTATGTTGAAGAAAGACTGGAATCAATCGTTATAAATCTTAGGTATTCCTCTTTACTACTCGTTGAAGGGGGAAAGTGAGTCAGGAATATAAATCTTCCTTATTTTTAATAATGCAAAAACGGATAGCAAGAACTGCTATCCGTTTCATTTAAAAAACACTATAAACAAAGAAACAGACTAATCTTTCGATTAGTTTTTTGTTGGGTCAAAATTGACATAAGCTTTGAATTCGTGAGGAGGAATTTCAATAGCTTGATCAGTACTTGATACTGTTATCGCCTCATTATCCATTAAGTTGTACCAAGTTCCGGTTGAAGTGAATTGCTTATGAGCAGTTACTTTAGTATTCATAAAATTACCAACGATAACCACTTCTTTCTCTCCTTTTTTAATTTTGATTAATCTACCTTTATTGTCATTGTTCCAATCCCAGTCTTGTGGTTCAATGTGCCAAGTAAATTCAGCTTCACTAGTGAATAGTTCGGGATTTTGAGTTCTGAAATTGATTAACTTAGAATAAGTGGTATATAAGTTGTAACGCTCAGCAACATCCATATACTCCCAACGAATCGGTTTTCGTCCTGTTCTACCATTAAATTCAATAGCGAAATCATAACCTAATTCACCAAATTGCCATAACATTTTAGAACCGGGTACCGTAAAACAGAAAGCCGCATTGGTACCTAAACGCTTCATTCGAGCCGATAGATTGGTATTTAAATCCCAATTTCCATATTTTAGTTGTTTGAAAGCGGCACGCTCCTCGTCGTGACTTTCCATATAGCTAACATACCCTCCAAATGGCATATATGGTGTACTTTTATGATATAATTGACTGAAACTACTCTTCTCGGCATATCCCATTGCTGATTGATAATAAGGCTCACTTACATTTCTCCATAGTTTCATACCTTCGTTGGCCAACCAAATTTCTTCACCATCTGCACTGAAGTGTTCCAAAATAACCACAGCATCAGGATTGGCTGCTTTTATCGCATTGTTATATTCTATAAGAGTATGTACCCTTGTGTCATTTTGTTCAAATGCTTCTCCTGGAGTTTGAGTAAAGCCTTTAGTGAAATCAAAACGGATGCCATCGAATTTAAATTCATTCAGTAAAAATGTGAGGTTGCGTTTAATAAACTCTCTAACCATGGGTTGTTCATGGTTGAAGTCGTGAAAGAATTGATAACGATGAGGGTTTACAGCATTAAACCAAGGGTTATTGTGAGCAGTTTGATTTTCCTGTCCATCCCAATATAAACGAGCAAATGGATGTGCACCGGTAGCGTGATTGTACACTACGTCCAATATCACCGCAATACCCTCTTT